>DASVWD010000234.1 GCA_036389795.1 Longimicrobium sp. | reverse complement strand
GAACAGATTGGGAATCACACAGAGGACACAGAGAACACGGAGGAACTGAAGACGCGATTGAAGTTTCTCTGTGTTCTCTGTGTCCTCTGTGTGAGGCTTTATCAGAAAGCTGTACCCGAACGATGCTCTGCAAAGTGGTATAAGAAGTACGAAAGTACGAGAGTACGGAAGAACATCGGGGGCGAGGGTGCGGCCATGCACCTTCGCTCCCGATGTCGTTCGTACTTCCGTACTCTCGTACTTCAGTCCCTCCCCAGCGGCGTGACGTGCACGGACGGCGGGGTGGTGCGGTCGCCCTCGGGGCCGAAGGTGACCAGGTAATGGTAGCCGGCGCCGTCGAGCGCCTGGACCTCGGCGGCGGTGATGCCGAGCGGGCCGCTGCCCCCCACCACGCGGATCGGGCGGCCGGCCTCCTGCTCGCGCGCGGTGAAGAGCTGCGCCATGTAGAGCGCCCCCGGCGAGCCCTGCCCCAGCAGCCGGTGCGACGTCTCCTCGATGAACGCGCTCAGCGGGTCCATCACCCCGTCGGGGCCCGTGGGCTGCCCGTTCTCCGTCCGGCACAGCGTCGCCTTCGTCTGTCCGGCTTCCGTGAACTCGATCAGCGCGTACGCCATCCGCCGTCATCCCCCGAAGTTCCGAGCTCGCGTACCTCCCGCGCCTCGCCGCCCGATGCGAATCTTGTGCACGGACGCACTCAGCGCGACTTTACGTCTCCCGATCGGCGAAAAAGGACCACCCATTCGGACGGGATTGCTGCCCATGAGCATTCGCAACGTCAGGATCGCCGCCGCGCTGGCGCTGGCGACGGTCGCCGGCGCCTGGCTCCCGGCCGGGGTCGATGGCGGGCCGGGCGATCTGCCACCGCAGGAAGAGGCCGGCGCGTTCGTGGTCGTGCTCGGCCGCGACACGCTGGCCGTCGAGCGCTACACCCGCACCGCCGACCGGCTGAGCGGCACCGTGGTGTCGCGCTCGCCGCGCACGGCCGTGCGCACGTACGTGGCCGCGCTCCGGCCCGACGGGTCGATCTCGCGCCTGGAGGTCACCACCACCGCGCCCGGCGGCGGCCAGCCGCCCACCGTGATCACCACCGAGTTCACCGCCGACAGCGCCATCACCACGGTGCAGCGCGGCGACAGCACGCGCCGGGTGCCCCTGGCGGCCACCGGCTTCGTGGTGCCGCTGGTGAGCTTCTCGCACGCCATCTACGAGCAGGCGCTGATGCGCGCCCGCGCCGCCGGGGCGGACAGCGTGGTGGGCACGCTGGTGCCCCCGGGGAACACGACCACCTACCCCGTCACGCTGCGGCTCGGCGCCGACTCGGGGCAGATCTCCAACCTCGCCGGCCTGCAGCGGGTGGCGGTGGACGCGCGCGGGCGGCTGCTGGGGCTCAACGGGATGGAGAGCACGCAGAAGTTCATCGTCACCCGCGTGCCCAGCGTGGACGTGGAGCGGATGACCGCCGAGTTCGCCCGCCGCGACGCCGCGGGGCAGGGGGTGGGGCCGCTCTCGCCGCGCGACTCGGCGGTGGCCGACCTGGGCGGCGCGCACCTGGCGGTGGACTACGGGCGCCCCTTCAAGCGCGGCCGCACCATCATGGGCGAGGTGGTGCCGTGGGGCCAGGTGTGGCGCACGGGCGCCAACGCGGCCACCGGCTTCACCACCACGCGCGACCTGGAGATCGGCGGTGTGACGGTGCCCGCCGGCTCGTACACGCTGTGGACGCTCCCCTCGCAGGAGGGGTGGAAGCTGATCGTCAACAGGCAGACGGGGCAGTGGGGGACGGAGTACAGCCAGGAGCAGGACCTGGCCCGCATCGACATGCAGACGCGCCGCCTGGCCACGCCCGTGGAGCAGTTCACCATCCGCCTCGAGCCCACGGGCGCCAGCGCCGCCGTCCTGCGCCTGGCCTGGGACGACACGGAAGCCTTCGTCCCGATCCGGGTGAAGTAAGCCGTTCGCCTGCCGATCTCCAGAGGACGCCGGTCGCGCAACGAGTGCGGCCGGCGCCTTCTTCTTGATATCTGAGCGCCGATTCGGCCATCAGTCGGACCAGTTTTCGCAGCCAGGTTGACTGCTCCGGAAGGGTGAATTATCGTCCAGAGTGTGAGGAATGAATTTCGGACGCCAGGAGGATCCCTGTGTCGGCTCACCCACAAACGGATCTGCCCGACCTCTCGGACGAGGAGGCGAGAAAGCGCTTTCACGATGAATTGCGCGCGGCCGGGATCACGCCGGCGACGGAGCGGGGGCCTCGGCTGGGCAGGGTGGCGGTGCGTAAGCCATCCCGGCTCCTCGGCTATCTACGCGCGATCCTGCGGATTCGGTGATCTTTCTCGATTCGAGCGCCCTGGCGAAGGCGTACGTGGAAGAGGAAGGGACGGATACCGTTCACGGCGTGCTTACGCGCATGTCCGATTATCTGTTCGTATCCGACTTCGTTGCGCTGGAAGTCCTGGTTGTTCTGCGCAATCAACTGAGGCATGGTCCCAAGTCGCGGTATCAGAAAGCTCTTTCGGAATTCGCCAGTGACTATCCGGGTCTTTTCAATCTCGTAGACGTAGACGAGACAACTCGCCGGAGGGCCAAGTCCCTCACCCTTGAAAAGATCGAGTCGAAGGCGCGGGCCATGGATGTGCTCCACGTCGCGAGCGCTCTCAAGCTTCAGAAGGCGTTCCCGGCACAAGAAGTCACTGTGGCCAGTTCAGATCGTGACCTCTTGGATCTGGCTCGTTCGGTTGGGCTCGGAACCTTCGATCCGCGTATCGAGCCGTTGGCTGCGCTGCCGAAGCGACCGCCCTGACAGAAGCCAGGGTAAACGAGGGCGCCGGCCGCATTCCCGCGGCCGGCGCCCTCGTGCGTGCCTGTGGCGACGGTCAGTCGCCCGCGGCGACGGCGACCTTGGGCTCCTTGCGGGCCTCGCCGGGCTCGATGCCGAAGGTGAGGAAGAGGGTGCCCGCCACCAGTAGCGCGCTCACCCAGAAGGGGAAGCCCGTCCCGGCGCGCTCGAAGAGGAAGCCCGCCAGCACGGGGAAGAACACCCGCGCCGCCCCGCCGAAGCTCTGCTGCACCCCCATCATCACCCCCCGCTCGCGCGGGTCGATCACCTGCGACAGGAGCCCGGTGACGCACGGGAAGGTGAAGGCGGTGCCGAGCGGGATCAGCGCGATCACCAGCCCCAGCAGCACGATGCGCGGCTCCACCTCCCACCCGAAGAGCGGGAGCGTCCAGCCGGGGTGGAAGCGCCAGGTGAACGGCACCAGGGCCAGGCCCGCCAGCAGCAGCGCCTGCCCGAAGCGCGCCAGCCGCGCCTCGCCGAAGCGGTCCAGCATCTTCCCCAGCACCACGGCCCGCGCCAGCACCGAGACGGCGCCGTTCCAGGTGAACACCCAGCCCACGGTGTGCTCGGTGACCCCGAAGTGGGCCTTGAGGAAGAGCGCCAGGACGGCCGTGAAGCCGAACAGGGCCCCCATGCCGATGGCGTAGATCCAGATGAGCCGGGGGGCGGCCTCGCCCGGGTGCGTGAGCACGTGCATCACCGCTTCGCGGGGGCGGACCGTGGGCCGGGCCGGGCCGTCGTCGTGCGGCGCGGGCTGACGCGACTCGCGCAGGTAGAGGAAGGCGAAGGCGATGTTCCCCAGGCAGAGCACGGCGGCGAGCAGCCCCGGAGCCCTGGGGCCCAGCGCCAGGCTCGACGAGCCGAGCACGGGCCCGATCATCACGCCCAGGTTGGTGGCCGCCGACAGCCAGCCGAGCGCCTTCGCCCGGTCCTTCCCCTCCACCGAGTCCACCACGTACGCCTGGATCACGCCCACCGTCCCCCCGCCCGCGCCCTGCACCAGCCGGGAGAGGAGCAGCAGCCAGAGCGAGTCGGCGTAGGCGAACACCACGTACGCCATGGCCGCCGCCGACAGCCCCACGAGCAGGGCGGGGCGGCGGCCGTAGCGGTCGGAGAAGCGCCCCCAGAGCGGCGCCGACAGGAGCTGCGCCAGCGAGAACGACGACACCAGGAGGCCGACCACCAGGCCGCCCCCGCCCAGCCGGGTGGCGACGAACGGGAGCAGGGGGACCACCATCAGGAGGCCCACCATGTCCACGAACGCCGTGACCATCAGGACCGCGAGCTTGCCCAGGGACCGCTCCGTCGGGTTGAAGGGTGGACGGGGCGCGGTGGAGGCGCGCCGGGGTCGACGAATCTACGCTGCGTCGAGGCTTCGCGCGCGGGCCGGCCGGAATGCGTCACCCGGCGCGGACTCTACCCCCGGTGATGGAGGCCGTCAGGCATCTGCTCGACAGGCCGTCCACCAGCGTGGTCGAGTAGATCCCTGGGGTTGCTCCCGCTCCCCTCGGGATGACAACGGTTTGGTCGAGGTCAGTCGCGTGGCGCAGTGGCGGGGACACGCAGGACCGGGTAGGCGTTGGCGCCCTCCAGCGCGCGGTCCAGCAGCCCCCAGGCGGCGAAGCCGTCGTCGGAGCGCGGCTCCAGCAGCGTGAACGCCAGGCGGCCGAGCGGCTGGTTCGCCGGCACCCGCAGCGTCCCCGCGGGGACCGTGCGCTCCACCCGCTGCCAGCGGCCGTGTAGCGTGCGCTCGCGGTGCCCCTCCGACGCCTGCGCGGCCGTGGACGCCGAGTCGATCCGGAACTCCTCCACCGCCATCACCGCCTCGCGCGCGAGGGGCTCCATGCGGACGCCGTGCGCCCGCAGGCGGTCGATCACGGTGCCGAGCGACGGCGGGACGAGCCACGCGTCGGGCACGCGCTCGGTCTCGGACGGCTCGTACGCGGTGAACTCGGGCATCCGCTCGGGGCGGCGCACGTCCTTCCGGCGCAGCATCGGCTCGCCGGTGTAGGGGTTGCGCTCCTCGTCCACCTCGCCCATCAGGATCGTCGCCGGGCCGGTGCGCACGAGCCGCGCGCGCACGGCCAGCTCGCGCCCGCGCAGGTCCTGCCCGTCGGCGGCGGCGGCGGCGCGGCGGATGGCGCCGGCGTGCGCGGCGGCGTAGTCCAGCACCTCTTCCACGAAGCCCTGCTGCACCTCGATCCGCGCGCGGAAGGTGAGGTAGGCGTACGTCTCGCTCAGGATGCCGAAGCGGTTGCGCAGGCCCCAGTAGTGGTTGCTGAAGCGCGGGCGGTGGTCGTAGGTGTACCAGCCGCGCTCCGACCCGCGCGGCGCCGCCCACGGGCTCTCGGCGGTGGGGACGTTGCCGTAGTGGTAGAAGTCCCACCCGTGCGCCCGCTTCGCCTGCTCGGTGACCCACGGCAGCCAGCGCCCGCGCACCATCGCGGCGAGTGACGGGTCGGTGTTGGGGTGCAGGGGCGGCGCGTACGTCAGCTGGTACGCGTGGTAGGTGCCGTTGGTGGTGTGCAGGTCCAGCAGCACGTGCGGGTCGTACGCCTGCAGGAGCAGCGCGTGCGAGCGGGCCTCGGGGGTGTCGAGCTTGGTGAAGTCGCGGTTGATGTTCAGGTCCTGCGCGTTGTTGCGCGTCCCCATCCCGGCCACGGGGCCGTGCTGGTGCGGCCGGTTGGTGAGCGCCACGCGCTCGTTGCCGTCAGGGTTGAAGATCGGCGCCACCAGCAGCACCAGCGAGTCGAGCCAGGCCGCGTGCCGCCCGGCCGCCACCTCGCGCAGCAGGTTCTGCAGCGCCTCCTTCCCCTCCACCTCGCCGGCGTGGATGTCGCCCTGGAGGTAGACCACCGTCTTCCCGCTCGCCCGCACGGCCGCGGGCGAGGCGTCGCGCACGCGGCCCACCACCGCCAGCGGGAGCGGCCGCCCCTGGAAGCTGTAGCCGAAGGTGGTCAGGTGGATGAGCGGCGATGCGCGGTCGGCGGCTTCCAGGAACGCGACCACGTCGTCGTAGCGGCTCGTCTCGCGGAAGTCCGTCCGCTCGGCGCGCGTGCGCAGCGCGGCGGCGTCGCCCTGTGCGGCGGCGCGCGGCGCCAGCGCGAGCGCGGCGGCGCCGAGGAGCGGGAGGAAGGTCGGGCGCGGTCGTCGGCTCATCGTCGGGTGCGGCGGAATCGGGCGAGGATCGATGTCGCGACAACGTAGCCGAATCGGCGGGCGGGGCAACGGCGGGAGGGGCGAACGGCGGGATGCGAATGCGGACGGGTGGCCCGTGGGGCCGCCCGTCTACCCCCGCAGGTAGGGGCCCAGGAGCGCGTCCCAGGCGCGGACGGCCCGGTCGTACTCGGCGGGGCAGCGCTCGGCGCGCTCCTGGGGGAGGGTGCCGTCGCCCACCCAGCCGGCGTAGAACTGGGGATTCTGGCCGTAGATCAGGCAGACGACGTTGTAGAAGCGCTGCAGGCTGAGCGCGTGCTCGTCGGCGAAGACCAGCTCGTCCACCTCCTCGCCGTCGTCGGGGAGGCCGCGCACGCCGTTGACGGCCGCCGCCTCGCCCTCCTCGGTGCCGTCGATCAGGACCAGCGCCGCGAGCTGGTCCACCGCGTCCTCTTCGCGCCCGGTGACCGGCAGCTCCAGCACGTGCACCAGCGCGTGCCCCACCTCGTGCAGCGTGGTGAACACCAGCGCGTCGTCCACCGCCTGGTCGATGTCCTCCTCGTCGGCGAACACGCGGTCCAGGTCCTCGACCAGCTCGTAGCAGAGGACCACCGAGTCGGTCTCCTCGTCGTAGAAGGCGTTCGGCTCCTGGCACTCGGAGAAGCGCAGCGTCACGTTCCGCGGCAGCGCGATCCAGTCGTTGAGCCAGCTCGCGATCCCCTCCAGGAAACGCGCCCTGCGGAATTCCTCCTCCCATTTCGCGTAGACGGGCTCCCGCACCCGGTCGTACGCCACCACGAACCGGCCGGTGAGCCCCGCGGGCGCGGGGGCCGGGGGCGCGGCGGGGGGCGCCACGCGGCGGGCGGGCGGCCGCGCGTCCGCTCCTTCCGCGTGCTCCCCGCACGAGGCGAGCAGCCCCGCCGCCAGGAGCGGCAGCGCGCACGCGAGCACCTTCACGAAACCGAATCGCATCGACAAGAACCGCGGCCCCTGGAAACATCTGTGAGACAACGAGATGGATCGCACGCAGCGAAATCTACACGCACCCACGGTCCCGGCGGAAGCGTCGGCACCGGAGTCGGGCCGAAGCGGCGATGAGGGGTTGCATGAGCTACGATATGTTACTATATTGGTTACACACTCGGGAGCATCGAACGATGACCATCAGCAGCCGCTTCGCCGTCGCCGTGCACATCCTCACCCTGCTCGAAGAGAGCCGGGGGGAGCCGGTCACGTCGGAGCGGATCGCGGGGAGCGTGAACACCAACCCCGCGGTGGTGCGGCGGATCCTGTCGATGCTGGCCCGGGCGGGGCTGACGCGCTCGCAGCTGGGGACGGGCGGCGGGGCGCTCCTGGCGCGGCACGCGGCGGAGATCACGCTGCTGGAGGTGTACCGCGCCGTGGAAGAGGGCGAGCTGTTCGCCATGCACCACGAGCGCCCGAACCCCAACTGCCCCGTGGGGCGCAACATCCAGGCGGCGCTCGAGGAGACCGTCGACGCGGCGCAGGCGGCGCTCGAGGCCGAGCTGGCCCGGCGCACGGTCGCCGACGTGCGGGGTCGGGTAGCCGAGCACGTGCAGCAGGAGGAAGCCGCCGCCGGACGATGCTGATTTTCCGTATCTATATATGTATCAGAGTTGGTTACACGGTAACAGACTTACGCTGGACGGGGATCGGCTGACCGGGCCGGCACCTGGCACTCAAACCCAGACGAGAGGAAGCAACAACATGAAGATCACCATCTTCGGCGCCCACGGCACCATCGGCCGGCGCATCACGCGCGAGGCGCTTTCCCGCGGGCACCAGGTCACCGCCGTAGCGCGCGACCCGTCGCGCGTCACGGACCTGGACGGGGTCGACGTGGTGCAGGGCGACGCGCAGGACGCGGCGAGCGTCGCCGCCGCCGCGCGCGGGCACGACGCGGTGGTCAACTCCACCGGCCCGGCCCACGACGCGCCGGACCCCGCCACGTACCCGGCCGTGGCCCGCGGCCTGATCGAGGGGCTGAAGCAGGCGGGCGTGAAGCGGCTGGTGATCGTGGGCGGCGCGGGGAGCCTGGAGGTGGCCCCCGGCGTGCAGCTGGTGGACACCCCCGAGTTCCCGGCGGCGTGGCGCGGGATCGCGCTCGGGACCCGCGACGCGCTGGAGGTCTACCGCAAGGAGGCGGATGGGCTGGACTGGACGTACGTGAGCCCCGCCGCGCTCATCGAGCCCGGCGAGCGCACCGGCCGCTACCGCGCCGGCGGCGACCAGCTCCTCGTCGACGAGGTGGGCAACAGCTACATCTCGGCCGAGGACTACGCCGTGGCGCTGCTGGACGAGCTGGAGAACCCGAAGAACCCGCGCCGCCGCATGACGGTGGCCTACTGATCGCGGGAGAAAACGGCGCGGGCGCCCCGGCCGCATCGGCGGCCGGCGGCCGCCCGGAGCCCGGCCCCCGGAATGGAGGATCGAACGATGACCGAGACCACCACCGGCACCACGGCCGGCGCCACCGGCTTCCAGCCGATCGACCCCGGCGTCGGCATCGGGCACGTGCACCTGAAGGTGTCGGACCTGGAGCGCGCGCTCGGCTTCTACCGCGACGTGCTGGGCTTCGAGCTGACGCAGCGCTACGGCGAGCAGGCCGCCTTCGTGTCCGCGGGCGGCTACCACCACCACATCGGGCTGAACACCTGGGAGAGCGAGGGCGGCTCGCCCCCGCCGCGGGGGAGCACGGGGCTGTACCACGTGGCCATCCGCTACCCCACGCGCGCCGCGCTGGCCGACGCGCTGCGGCGCCTGGCCCGCGCCGGCATCCGCCTGGACGGCGCCAGCGACCACGGCGTGAGCGAGGCGCTCTACCTGCGCGACCCCGACGACAACGGGATCGAGCTGTACTGGGACCGCCCGCGCGAGCAGTGGCCGCGCACCCCCAGCGGCGAGCTGGCCATGGTCACGCGCCACCTCGACCTGCGCGGCCTGCTGAAGGAGCTGCCGGAGGAGTGAGTCGGGTAGTGGGCGGCTGAAGCCGCGGCAACAACGGCAGAAAGCCTCGCAAACTGCGCGAGGCTTCAACCGCATCCCACACGCGGTTCCGTCGCGCGAGGCGCCGAGGTGAGGGGTCTTACTCTGCGCGCGGACAGCGCCGCGCCAGCGCCTTCGCCGCCGCGGCTTCCGGGTACAGCTCGTGCGCGGCGTTCGCGTGCGGGCAGCGCCGGTCGCGCGAGCGGTAGGCGCGCGCCAGGCGCAGGTGGATGCGGTAGCTGCCGGGGTCCAGTCGAGATGCCCGCTCCAGCGCTTCCGTCGACCCCGAGCTCGCGAAGACCGCCATCGCCGCGAGCTGGCCGGCGCTCTTCGCCGCGAAGGCGCCGGCGACGGCCAGCAGCGCCAGCATCCCCAGCCCGCGCTTCGCCGCCCCCATCGGCACGTCCCACCGCCCCTGCTCGCCCGAGGAGAGCACGCCGATCGCCGCCCACATCAGCAGCGACGGCAGCGCCAGCATCAGCACGGCGTCGAACGCGCCCACCACGGCCGTCCCCGTCAGCATCGCCAGCAGCCCCAGCGCGAAGAGCCCCTCGTCGGGGTCGCGCGCGGCGCGCATCCGCCGCCACGCCGTCCCCACCATCCCCGCGAACGCCAGCGCCAGCAGCACGAACGCCGGCAGCCCGCGCTCGCCCAGGAACGCCACCCAGTCGCTGCTGGGCCAGGGGTTGGACGTCATCCCCCCCTGCCGCTGGTCGAGCGACGGGTCGTTCGCCTTCGCGTGGCGCGGGTAGGCGACGGACCAGTTGCCCGGGCCGACGCCCAGCAGCGGGTGCCGCACCGCCATCCCCAGCGTGTTCCGGTACTGGATCAGCCGGCCGCGGCCGCTCCCCTCGCGGTAGTTGACCACCCCGCGCGCCGTCTCGGCGTACGGGTTGTCGCTCTTCCAGCGCAGCGTGTTCGGCAGCAGGAGCGCCGCCGCCACCCCGCCGCCCGCGAACACCAGCAGCACCAGCAGCCGCAGCCAGCTCCGCAGGTGGCGGCGCACCGGGGGCACCAGCAGCCAGCCGACCAGCAGCACCCCCATCACCGCGATCACCGCCAGCCAGGCCGCCCGCGAGCGCGTGAGCACCAGCGTGGCGCTGAGCGCCGCCATCCCGAGGCCGCCCAGCAGCACCCCCGCCAGGCGCCACGCCCGGAGCGCGCAGACCAGGACTACGGGGAGGCCGAACGCGCAGAGGTGCGCCACGAAGTTGCGGTTCCCCAGCGTCCCCCCCGGCGAGCGGTTCAGGCTGAAGAAGTCGGTCCGCACCCCGTACGCCTGCGCGAGCGACATCGCCGCCCCGAGCACCACCGCGGCGGCGAGGGCGACCAGGAGCGGACGCGCCAGCCCCGCGCGCCCCAGCGAGCGCGCCACCCAGAACACCGTCACGCCCGAGAAGCTGATGGCCAGCGCGCGCACCCCCGCCCACGGGTTCTGCGCCAGCGCGGCCGAGACGGCCCCGAGCGCCAGGAACCCCGCCAGCAGCAGGTCGATCATCGACACCGACGCCCGCCGCGCCGCCCCCAGGCACAGCACGCCCGCCACGAGCGCCGTCAGGTGCAGCGCCAGCTCCTTCGGCACGAAGAAGCGGTCCAGCTCGAACACCTTGTACGTCGCCGCCGCGAGCACCACGAGCACCGCGCCCGCCTGGAGCGCGCGCAGGGCCAGGCGCTGCGCGGGGCTCCCGGCGTCCGGGCGTCCGCGTGCGTCGGCGCGCGCGAGGCGGCCCGAGCGGGCGGTGCGTGTGGCGGAAGCTTGCATCGAGGTCGGGGAGACGGGTGGGCGTCGGGAGAAGAGGTAGCGCGAGAGGCGGGGTCTGTCCAGAGGATCGGTCACCATGGGAAGAACCCGATCCAACCCCCCTCCACCGCGCAGCGGGGGAGGGGGCCTCCCCGCGTCGCGCACAGTACCGACCCGCCAGCCCCAGCCCAGAGGGCGGGTGTCGAGAACTTCGGTCCGGATCTCGCCGGGCCCTCCTCGGCAACGCTGGATGTCCGGCCCTGGACGTATAGGGTTTGTCCAAGATAGATTCACGACGTTCGTGAGGCTGGTCCGAAGGCTGGAGGCTGCCCTGGATCACTCTCGCACTTTCGCACTCTCGCACTTCGCACCGTGTGGTCATGATCGCCGCCCTCGCCGTCGCCGCCGCGCTCGCGCAGGCGCCCGGCCCGCTCCCTCAGGTGCTGGTCGAGCGGCGCTTGGCCGAGTCCGTGCCGCTCGCCGTGGGCGACACCGTGCGCGTGCGCTCGCTGGCCGCGCGGGACGCGCCGCGGCCGTTCGTGGTGGCCGGCGTCTTCGAGCGCGAGGCGGACCCCAACCGCATCGCACGCAACGAGTACGAGGTGCGCTTCCACCTCCCCGACCTGCAGGCGCTCACCGGCAAGGCCGACCGCGTGGACCGCTTCGCCGTGGCGCTGGCCCCCGGCGCCCGCGCCGACTCGGCCGCGCGCTGGATCGAGGGGATCGCCTTCGGCACGCGCGCCTACGGGAGCGCCGCGCTGGCCCGCGAGACCAGCGCCACCTTCGCCGTGGTCTCGCGCTTCCACGACGCCATCGGCGTGGTCACCATCCTGGCGAGCGCCATCTTCCTCCTCTGCGTGATGGTGATCCGCGTGGACGAGCGCCGCCGCGACGTGTCGATGCTGCGGCTGATCGGCATCAGCCGCCGCACCGTCTTCCGCGCCATCGTGATCGAGGCGGTGCTCATCGCGATCGCGGGCAGCGCGGCCGGCGCGGGGCTGGGGCTCGTGTCGGCGCGCCTGGTCAACGCGCACTACGCCCGCGTCTACGACACCACGCTCCGCTTCGCGCTGGTCACGCCGCGCATCGTGCTCCTGGCGGCGCTGCTGGGGCTGGCGCTGGGAGTGGCCGCCGGCGCGCTGGCCGCCTGGCGCGTGGTCACCGTGCCGCCGCAGAAGCTGGGGGAGCGGTGATCGTCGCCGCCTCGCTCCGCGCCCTCTTCCGCCGCCGCGGCCGCACGCTGCTGGCGCTGGCGGGGATCGCCGTCTCGGCCGCGCTGCTGATCGACATGACCATGCTCGCCTCGGGGCTCACCGTCTCCTTCGGCGAGGTGCTGGGGATGACGGGCTACAGCATGCGCGTCACCCCGAAGGGCACGCTCCCCTTCGACAGCGAGGCCGGGATCCCCGACGGCGAGGAGGTGGGCCGCCGCATCGCCGCCGTCCCGGGGGTGCGCTCGGTGGCGGCGGTGCTCGGCGCCCAGCTCCGCGTGGCGGAGGGCGACAGCGCCGGCCCGCCGCTCTTCACCGTCGGCATCGACCCGCGCGCGCAGTTCCTCTACCGCGTGGTGGAGGGGCGCGAGCCCGGGCGCGGCGAGGTGGTCGTGAGCGAACCGCTGGCGCGCGACGAGGGGCTGTCGGTGGGAGACTCGATCACGCTGGCGGGCGACCTGGACGTCTCGCTCGGCCGGGCGCGCGAGACGCGGATGTACCGCGTGGCCGGCTTCGGTGACTTCGTCTTCGACTACGAGGGCCAGCACTCGCTGGCGCTGCACATCGACGACGTGCGGGCGGCCACGGGGCGCGCGGGCGAGGTCTCGCTCTTCGGCGTGGCCGCGGCCGAGGGGGTGGACGAGGATTCGCTCGCGCGCCGCATCACCGCCGCCGTCCCCGAGGTCTCCACCTACTCCACCCGCGAGCTGATGGTGGAGATGGACCGCCGGCTCAGCTACTTCAGGCAGCTCGCGGCGATCCTGGGGAGCGTGTCGATGGTGGTCACCGCGCTCCTGGTGGCCACCATCGTGACCATCGGCGTGCGCGAGCGCTTCGGCGAGATCGCCACGCTCCGGGCCATCGGCGTGGCGGGGCGGCGCATCCTGCTGGCCGTGGTGGCCGAGGGGCTGGCGCTGGCGGCGCTGGGGTGCCTGGCGGGGCTGCCGCTGGGGCTGTGGATGGCGGGGCGGCTGGACCGGATCCTCCTCTCCTTCCCCGGCATCCCCGCGCGGATGACCTTCTTCGCCTGGGAGGCCGGGCGCGTGGGCCTGGCCGTGGGCCTGGTGATCGCCATCGGCGCCCTCGCCGGCTGCGTCCCCGGCCTGGGCGCCGTCCGCGCCTCCCTCGCCCAGGCCCTGCGCGAGGAGGCGGAGTGATTCGATCGGTAGAGAAAACCTCGGCCCCGATACGATGTCATCCCGAGGGGCGCGGTAGCGACCCGAGGGATCTACTCGCCCCCGCTGGTGGGCCGCTCCCGGCGCAATCGCCTGTGAGCACGAGATGAGAGATGGAATGACTGAGACACGTTCGGGAATAACAGAAGAGCAGATGACGGTGCCGGACGACGCATCCGCCGGTATGCGCCGCGTGATCGAGGCCCGCGGGATCGTGAAGGAGTACCCGTACGGGGGCGACGCCGTGCGCGCGCTGCGCGGCGTGGACCTGGACGTGGACGCGGGGGAGATGGTGGCCGTGGTGGGCCCGTCCGGCTGCGGGAAGAGCTCGCTGCTGAACGTGCTGGCGGGGATCGACCCGCCCACCGCGGGCGAGGTGAGGCTCCTCGGCGAGCCGCTCTACGCGCTCGGCGAGCGGGCGCGCTCGGCGCTCCGGCTCCGGCGGCTGGGCTTCATCTTCCAGCGCTTCCACCTGCTGGCCGTGCTCAGCGCCGCCGAGAACGTGGAGCTGCCGATGGCCGAAGCGGGCGTGCCCAGGCCGGAGCGGCGGCGGCGCGCGCGCGAGCTGCTGGAGTACGTGGGGCTGGGGCACCGGCTGGAGCACCGCCCGCCGCACCTCTCCGGCGGCGAGCAGCAGCGGGTCGCCATCGCCCGCGCGCTGGCCAACCGCCCCGAGGTGCTCTTCGCCGACGAGCCCACCGGCGAGCTGGACCGCCGCACCGGCGAGGAGGTGATCTCCCTCTTCGCCCGCCTGAACGCCGACGGCACCACCATGGTGATCGTCACCCACGACCCCGACGTCGCCCGCCACGCCGGCCGCGTGGTGGAGATGGCCGACGGGCTGGTGGTGAGCGCCGGCCGATGATCGCGCGCCTGGTCTGGGCCGAGCTGCGCAACCGCCCCGGGCGCGCCGCCTTCCTCCTGGCCGGCTACGCCCTGGGTGTGGCCACGATGGTGGTGCTGCTCGCCGTGGGCGAGGCGATGCTCCTGCAGGCGCGCGACAAGGAGCTTGTGGGCGGCGGTGACGTGGTGGTGGTCCCCTCCGGCGTGAGCGCCGAGATGCTCAAGGCCGGCGGCGTCGCCTCGCTGTTCATCGGGATCGACCACGCGCGCTTCGTCCACCGCAACGTGCTGGAGTCGCCCCGCGCCCGCGACGAGCTGGGCATCGCCGCCGCCAGCCCGCTGATCGACGGCGCGAGCGTGGAGCTGTTCGCCGGCGGCCGCCGCTGGCCGAGCGTCGCCACGGGCGAGATCCCCTCGCGCGCCCGCGCGGCCGGCGCCGCGGCCGCCCTCCTCTCCGGCCGCTGGGCCGACTCCGAGGCCGACCGCCGCTGGACCTCGCCCACGCCGGACGAGCTCTTCCGCGAGATCGACCACTTCCACCGTCCGGCCGGCGCGGCGCTCGACTCCACCTGGGCCGAGTGGCACTACTTCAACGTGGTGCTCGACGAGCGCCGCTGGCTCTACGTGACGCTGATGGTGGGCGGCCTGGTGGGCGTCCCCGGCCGCTGGGGCGGGCGCGTGCTGATCACCGTGCGCGAGCCCGGCGGCACGCACCGCTCGCTGGAGCGCGACGTCACGGGCGACCAGGTCCGCTTCGACACCGCCTCGCCGGACCTGAGCTTCGGCGGCGGCGCGTTCGTGCGCTTCGAGGGAGATGCGTACCGCGTGCGCGGCGACGCGGGCGGGGTGCGGGTGGACCTCCGCGTGCGGCCGTCACCGCGCCGCTACTTCCCCCCCACCGACATCGGCGGGTCCGCGCTGGTCTCCGGCTACGTGGCCCCCGCGCTGTACGCCACCGCCGAGGGCACCGTCTGCCTCCCCCGCTGCGAGGCGGTGCGCGGCGCGCAGGCGTACCACGACCACAACTGGGGCGTCTGGCGCGACGTCTCGTGGGAGTGGGGCTCCGCCTCGGACGCCGGCCTCTCGCTCCTCTACGGCGTCGTCCGCGGCGACTCCACGGCCGCGGAGGGGCTCTTCGCGTACCTGGTGGACGGGCGCGGCGTGCGCGGCGTCTACCGCCCCGGCCCGATCGAGTTCGCCGAGATGCGCCCGCAGCGCGCCGGCGCCGCGACGGTCTCCGTCCCCCGCCGCTTCACCTTCGCGGACCGCCGCAGGGGGCTCGAGGTGACGGTGGACGTCGCCGCCGCGCACGTGACGGACATGCGCCGCCCCCGCCGCCGCTGGTTCGTGCAGATGCGCGGCGTGGCCACCATCGAGGAAGGCGGCCGGGTGATCGGCCGCGCCCCCGGCTTCTTCGAGACCTACGTGGACCGGTGAGGGCGCGCAGAGGAGAAGATCCTGCCGGGAGTCGCTTGCGGGATCTTCGGGCCGTGATTAGCTTGTAAGGTCCGTACGGTTTGCGGCCAGATTCACTTCGTACGGCAGGAACCTCCGCCTTCTGGATCGATGGCCACGAAGCAGCCCAAGGTGCCCGCGAACGGCCCCGAGCCCACCAACGGCAGCGCTCCCAGGCGTCGCAGCACCCACGTGCGCATCGTCCCCGTCGACGGCCGTTTCGCCGTGCGCGTGGGCCGCCGCACCGAGGCGGTTTTCGACACGGAGGGTGAGGCCTACGAGGCGGCCAACCCCCTGGCGCGGAAGCTCTCGGCGAGGCTGTTCCGGGCCGATGCCGACGGCCGGCCGCGCCGTGAATTGTCCACGTCCGAAACGGACGAGTTGTTCTTCAAGTTCTTGAAGAAGGTGCGTGCACGTCGGGAGGCCGAGGGGCGCCTGGATTGACATCGACTCCTGTCACGTTCGACACGAACGTCCTGGCCAAGCTTTCAGGCAAGAACTATCCTCGCAGCTCTCTCCTGTCCGCGGTGGTGCTCCAGGAGCTCACCGCGGGTGCATCCGACGCGGCGGAGATTCGTGCCTGGGACGCCTTCCGCAAGCAGTACGAGGCTGAAGGCAAGCTCCTCGTCCCCAACGGCGAAGACTGGTGGATGGCCGGGAAGATCCTCAACTCCCTCTACCGCGGCCTCAGGTCGCGCCGCGTCGGCCATACGAGCGCCATCCCGAAAGAAGAGCAGCAGCGGCTCCTGCGTGACGTGCTGATCGCGCGGACCGCGAAGCGTGCCAACGCCACCGTCGTGACCGAGAACCTCCGCGACTTCGAGAAGATCCGTCGCTTCTGCGACGTGAGCGTCTCCACGCCCGCCGAGTACTTCGGGCCCTGATCTTCCCGCCGGTCCCTGAAACCTCGCCCCCGCCGTCAGACGTATCACCCTCCGGGACGTTATTTCCAGGAGAGGTTGTAACGGAACGCTGTCCCCTCGCGGGGGCAACTGTCCCATCGCTGGAACACGCGGGCTCGGGCCGTGCCGGGAAAACCCGTTGAAACGCAAAGCATTTGCGCGGATTCAGCGGCGATGAGCCAAGCGGCACGGCCAATGCCTTTGACCGGCCCGGCACCGGGGTACGGTGCCGGAAAGGAAGGACCCTATGGAGCTTGCACGTCGGTTCGTCGAGGAGTGCCCGACCGGGTTCGCGGCCTACGTCGCGCTGCAGTGCGCGCTCATGCGGCGCTACCTGGCGCGCGGCGGCACCACGGAGGACTTCTGCCTCCGCCTGGCGCCCGCGTTCCACCGGAAGTACGCTCCCCTGCTGCTGGAGAGGCCGCGCCCGAACGGCCTCTGAGCCAACACGAAGCCGCCCGGCGGGACTTCCCGCCGGGCGGCTTCGCTTGCCCATCTTCGGCATCACCTCACGCTCGGCACCGTTCCCGCCTCCGTCACCGGTCAGAGGCCGAAGGCCGCGCCGATGGCCGCACCCGTGAGGGCCACGCCGGCGACGATCATGGCGATGATGATGCCGACGACGATCATGACGAGCCAGCTGATCAGCGCGGTGAGCACCGCCTTCCCCGTGTCGATGTCGAGCGCCTGGCGGATGGCGACCACGCCGGTAACCAGCATCCAGATCTTCACCACGATCGCCACCAGCGGCCCCAGGATCGGGATGAAGCCGAGGATGTAGAGCACCCCGGGGCTCATGGCGAAGCCCAGCGTGCGCAGCAGCTCGCCGATGGTGGCCGTTCCCCTGAAGAGCCCGGTGCCGATCGCATAGGTGAGCGCCGCCCAGATCACCCACCCGATGAAGGCGCTGATCACCGCGCCGATGATTCCCTTGCCCCCATTGCCCGCCGCGCCGATGGCGGAGCAGATGGCGACGATGGCGACGACCAGGGCGGCCTGGCCGGTCGCGGTGGTGTCCGCTTCCACCTCCTCGTAAACCGACACGTCCAGCATGGCGGCGCCGATCATCCGTTCGGTCAGCGAGCGAGCCATTCGATACTCCTTGTGGATGTGGGGGGAGGCGAATCGGGACTCGGAGCCGGGCGGTGCCCGGGCGTGGGTACTACGGGTGGACGGGGACCAGGTTTCGCGGTCCCAAGCTAACGGCGGGCCCACATGGGAGCGAGGATTTTCGCGCGGGGAGGGAGATGGCAGTCTAGGTGGGCCGGGCCAGCGACTCGAGGATCGGCCGGAGCCGGTGCTTCTTCTGGTGGCGGGCGAGGAGCCGCGCCAGGTACTCGCTCCACTCGCGCTCGCGGCCGGCGGCGGCGTACGCCCGCCTGGCGCGGCGCAGCCAGCGGGCCGCGGCGCCGTAGGCGCCGGACTGCCCCGCGTCCATGATCGCCTCCGCGTGCCCGCGGCAGAGGGGGATCACGCGCGCGGGGAGGCGCTCGGCGCAGGCGTCCGCCACGCGGCCCACCAGCTCGTAGTCGCGGCTCTCCTCCACCGCGTCGAGCGCGTCGGCGAAGCGCTCCTCGTGCAGCAGGACGTCCACCACGCCCGGCCAGGGGCGGCGCGGCCCCGCACGGAGCTGCTCCAGCATCCGCTCGCGCAGCGCCGGCCATTCGCGCCCCGCCGCGCGCCGCAGCGCCTGCCAGGCGGCGAGGTCGGGCGCGGCGGCGAAGGCGTGCTCCGCGGCCCTGAGCTCCAGCGCGGGGCGGCCGGCCTCGCGGGCGCGGTCGCGCACCCAGGCGGCCAGCGGCGCGGCGTCTTTCGCGCCCGGGTCCGCGAGCGCCCGCTCGCCCAGCTGCAGCGCGCGCTCCGCCTCGCCCTCGGCCCACAGGCGGCGCGCCAGGGCCAGCGTCTCGGCGTGCGAGGCGGGGTGCTCCAGGGCGAGGGCCAGCGCCTCGTCCACGCGGCCCCCGGCGAGCAGCAGGTCGGCGGCGCGCCCGTGCAGCCCCTCGGCCAGCGCCAGGCGGAGCGCGTCTTCGCGGCGCCCGGAGCGCTCCAGCACCTCCAGGCGGATCTCCGCCAGGTCGCGCCACGACCAGCCGTGCTCGTCGTCGCCGGCGTCCTCGTCCGCCCGTGGGTCCTCGCCACCGTCCGCCGCCTCGCGCGGGGCGACGGGCTCGCCGGCGAGGGCGCGGGCCACGCGCGGCGCCTCCCATCCTTCCTCGGCGGCGGCGACGGCCAGGTCGAACGAGTCGACGCCGTGCCTGCGCGCCTCGGCGCTCCACTCCTGCAGCCGGTCGGCCAGGACGCGGCGCCCCTCGGGGGTGAGGGGGGCGGTGAGCACGGACTCGGCCCAGGCGGAGGCCAGGGTCCAGAACACCGCCCCCAGCTCGCCGTCGGAGTCGTCCAGCCGGGTCCAGCCGGCGACGTACTCGGCGGTGAGCGCCTCCAGCATGGCCAGGGAGGCGGCGCACTCCCCGCCGCGCGCGCAGTCGAGCGCTTCGCCGACCACCTCCTCCACCGCGCTGGCGAGCTCGCCCGCGTGCCGGCGCGTCTCGGGCGGGTCCAGGTGGTCGAGCGAGTGCAGGATGCGGCGCACGCGGCGGCGGGTGGCCCGGCGCACGGCGTCCACCGACTCGCGCCCTCCCCCGGGCTCGCGGCAGCGTGCGGCGTAGGCGCGCACGCGGTCGTAGCCGTCGGGGTCCTCGCCGGCCCACTGGGCCACGAACGCGCGGAGCTGCTCCGCGGTGAGCGGCGCCAGCAGGGTCTCCAGCGCGGGCTCCTCGCTCACCGCCTCGGGCTCCCGCTCGGCGCGCAGCAGGGCGGCGACCACGTGCTTGCACCAGCCGTCGCCCTCCTCCATGAACGGGCAGGTGCAGGCGGCCCGCACCTCGCCGCGGCGGCCGACGGTGACGGTGACGCGGTACGGCGCCGCCTCGCTCCCGGCGACCTCGGCCAGGAGCGCCCCGCCGCGGCGGCTGAGCGACAGCACCGCCCCGCGCCGGCAGTACTCGTCGCCGCGCCGGAAGACGCCGTCGCCGACGCGCCGGCGGACCTCGCTCTCGGTGGGTAGCTGGATTTCCTGTGTTTGCAACGACATTCGCTCCGAAAGTGCACGGAGCGTACATCTTAACACATGGAGGCGGGTTTGGGGAGGGGTGGGGAAGTGCGTGAGTGCGTGAGTGCGTGAGTGCGTGAGTGCGTGAGTGCGGGCCGCTTCGACTGGCGCCCGCGCGGGGCCCTCACCCGCCGCCTTAGAGCGGCAACCCTCTCCCAACTTCGGGAGAGGGTGGACTTTACGCCTGCAGGGGGATGCCGTTGCGTGAGGGATGCGCGCCCGGAGGGCCTGGACGCCGCCGCCACAGGGGTATCGTGGCGGCGGTGGCCCGGCGCGGTTGGGCACGGTCGTATCGTGCCCTACCGTGCGCGCAGCCCGGCCCGGAGCGCAGCGGAGGGACACGCCCAAAACCCAAGTGCGTTAGTGCGTGAGTGCGGAAGTGCGTAACAGCTCGGATACCCAACGCACTCACGCACTCACGCACTTCTTTTCATCCCGCGAAGAACTGCGAGATCGCGTAGATCAAGAGCCCCGCCAGGCCGCCCACCAGCGTGCCGTTGATGCGGATGAACTGCAGGTCCTTGCCGATCTGCAGCTCGATCTTGCGGGTGGTGTCCTCGGGGTCCCACGCCTGGACGGTGCTGGAGATCAGCTCGGCCACCTCGCCGCGGTACTGCTCCACGAAGTAGAGCACCGCGCCCTCGATCCACCCGTCGATCTTGGCCAGCAGCTCCTCGTCCTCGCGCAGCGACTCGGCGAAGCGGTTGACGGTGTGGGCGATGCGACCGCGGAACTCCGAGCCGGGGTCGGCGGCGTGGCGCAGCACCGAGGCCTTGAGGTCCGTCCACAGCGAGGCCGAGTAGCCGCGCACCGCCGGGTGCTCCAGCACCTCCTCCTTGATGTGCTCGCCGCGCTCGATCAGCTCGGGCGAGCTCTTCAGCCGCTCGATGAACTCGGCCACCGCCTCGTTGAAGCGCGCCCGCAGCGGGTGGTTGGGGTCGCTCGCCACCTCGTCGAGCGTGTGGTCCACGCCGTTGATGATCTTCTGGTAGATCTTCTCGTCGATCGGCGAGGGGACCCACCAGGGCAGCTCGGCGCGGATGCGCTGGCGCAGGGCGTCGCGGTTCTCGTCCACCAGCCGGTCGATCAGGCGCAGCGCGGCGTTCAAGAGCTCCTGGTGCCGGTTCTCGGCGGTCACCAGCGACAGCACGTTCCCCATCAGCGGGGCCACCTGGGTCTCGCGGACGCGGCGGACCACCGTGTCCTCGATCACCTCCTGCACCTCCTCGTCGCGCAGCACCTGCATCACGCCGCTCACGGCGGCGGCGGCGTGCCTGCCCACCACCTCGGCGTGCGCGGGGTCGCTCAGCCAGTCGGCCAGCTTGCGGGCGATCTGCGCGTGCTTCAGCCGCATGCTGATCACCGGCGGCGACAGGAAGTTGTTCTGCACGAAGCTGCCCAGGCTCCTGCCGATGCGGTCCTTGCGGTTGGGGACGATGGCCGTGTGGGGGATCTTGATCCCCATCGGGTAGCGGAAGAGGGCGGTGACGGCGAACCAGTCGGCCAGCCCGCCCACCATGGCGGCCTCGGCGGTGGCGCGCAGGTAGCCGAACCCCGGCCAGCGCACCTCCAGGATGCGGGCGATCACGTTGACCACGGCGGCCGCCACCAGCAGCCCCGTGGCGCGGAACTTCATCTTCTCCAGCGCCTCGCGCTTCAGCTCCTCGTCCTTGATCGGCTGGAGCTTGAGGGTGCCCGCCTGCGGCACCGGCGCGTGCGTGGTCTCGGTCAGGACCTTCGACATTCCCCGTCCAGGCTGGTGAGCGTGGCGAACCCCGCATCCGCCGTGGAGGATGCGTGCCACGGCGGCGCGGGACAATACCGCGAGGGCCGGGGGAAAGATTCGGCGCGGGGGAGGAGGAGATGGGGAAAGTGCGTGAGTGCGTCAGTACTTGAGTCGCTCGTCTGGGGTGCACCTGCGCACTACGGGTTGCCGGCGACCAGAGACGCGGCGCAGATTGATGCACCGGGTGAGTCACGGTCACGCTTCCGCGGGAGATGGATCGCCTATGAGGTCGCTCCTTTTCGCTTCTGTACTCTCCGTCTTCTCGGGCGCGGCGCTCCTCGCGCAGACCCGCGCGGCGGCTTCGGGCCCGTCGCCGCTGGTCATCGGCGAGACGTTCACCATCGATTCCAGGGTCCTGGGCGAGACGCGGCGCATCAACGTCTATGCGCCCGCGGTTTCGGCCGATTCCGTCCGCCTGCCCGTCCTCTACATGCCGGACGGCGGCATGGCGGAGGACTTCCTCCACATCGCCGGCCTGGTGCAGATCTCGGTGGCCAACGGAACCATGCGGCCGTTCCTGCTGGTCGGCATCGAGAACACCCAGCGCCGCCGCGACCTGACGGGGCCCACCGAGAACGAGGAAGACCGCAAGATTGCCCCGGTCGTCGGCGGGTCGGAGGCCTTCCGGCGCTTCATCCGCACCGAGCTGATGCCGGAGGTGAGGGCCCGCTACCGCACCACGGACGAGACGGCGATCGTGGGAGAGTCGCTGGCGGGCCTGTTCGTCGTGGAGACGTTCTTCCTCGAGCCCGACCTCTTCGACACCTACATCGCGTTCGATCCCAGCCTGTGGTGGAACGACCAGCGGCTGCTCGGCAGCGCGGCCCCGTCCCTCCGGGCCCGCCCCCGGCACGGCGAAAGGCTGTACCTGGCCAGCAGCAAGAACGAGATTGCGGCGCTCACCCAGCGCCTGGCGAGGGTGCTGGAGGAGAGCGGATTTCCCGGGGACCACCTGTTCTACCAGAGCCTGCCGAACGAAACCCACGCCACCATCTACCACCCCGCCGCGCTCCAGGCCTTCCGACAGCTCTTCAAGCCGCCGGCGCAGCCGTAGCAGCAGACGGTCCACCAGCCCGAGGGTGCTTCTGGTAGTCGTGGGCCCGCAGGCGCCACCTCGGCTCTCCTCGGCCGACCTCGGCTGCCGGCCCGTCAGACGGAAGCCAAGTTCCTATCCAGCCAGTATTCACTGAGAACCGCGTCGCGGCCAAGGTCGATTGACGCTCCGGTAGCGGACGGGAGTACCCTCGGAACATCAGTCGCACAGGCACACTCCCTGCGGCGTCGGAGCGAGCACGCGCCGAACGCCCTGGGTTCGATGCGCGAGTGTGTAGTTCCTAACAGGACTTCAGATCGTAGAATCGTCGTGGTGGGGCACCATGGGTGCTGCATCGCTGTCTGCCACGCTCCAGAGAACCCGCCGCACCATCCCGGCGCGGTGCGTCCGCCGCCGTCTGCCGCTCCAGACACGCCCGGCGGTTCGTTGCGCCCTGGCCCGGGCCCCGCCTCCCGCTCGCCATCGGCAGCCGTGCGACGCCGCTACCGGCGTGAGCGGGCGCCATGCTTTCCCATCAACGGCCGATGCGAGGCCCCGCGGCCGATCCGCGGGGTGGGTCCCAGATCACCAAGAGGGATGTAGCCATGTCCAGAGCGTTCCTCTCTCCCGTGCGGCTCTTCGCCGCGTCCATCGTGTTCGCCGCCGCCTGCACCGACCAGCCCGCCGCGCCGCCGCCCGACGGACCGCGGCCCCAGCAGGTCCGCCTGTCCGAGGGGACGCCCCCGCGGGACGTGAAGGTCGCCCCGATTGACGACGAGCTGCTGCGGGTGGCCGGCTCGGTGCCGGGGTTCGGCGGGATGTACTACGACCGGGCGGGGCGCCTCAACGTCTTCCTCACCGACACCACGCAGCGCGGGGCGGCCGCGGCGGCCATCGAGCCCGTCCTGGGCCCCCGCCAGCGCGGGGCGGCCCGCGACTTCCGCGTCCTGCGGGGGCGCTTCGGCTTCGCGGAGCTGAAGCAGTGGCGCTCGCGCCTGGACCCGGAGGTGCTGGGGATGCAGGGCGTCGTCTTCACCGACATCGACGAGGCCCGCAACCGGGTGGTGGTGGCCGTGGAGAACGCGCCGGTGCGGACTCGCGTGGCCGCGGCGCTCGCCCGGCTGGGGCTGCCGCGCGACGCGGTGCTCATCGAGGAGCGCGCGCCCGTGGTGCAGGTGCAGACGCTGCAGGACTTCTACCGGCCGCCGGTGGCCGGCCTGCAGATCGCGTGGAGCTTCAACCTCTGCACGCACGGGCCGGCGGCGGAGACGTACGTGCCGGGCCAGGGGTGGGACGGGATCTCGTACTTCATGACCAACTCGCACTGCACCGACGTGCAGGGCGGGGTGGAGAACACGCAGTACTACCAGCCGTCGGTGGCCGCCGGCAACCACATCGGCTTCGAGGTGCGCGACCCGCTGTACTTCACGGGCGGCAGCTGCCCGGCGGGCCTGCGCTGCCGGCACAGCGACGCCGCGCTGGTCCAGTACGACCAGGCGTGGCCCGGCGTCGACGCGTTCGGGGCCATCGCCCACACCCAGTTCTCGGGCCAGTTCTCCGGCTCGCTGACCTTCGGCTCGCCCCCCACGTTCACCATCTGGGGGTTCTGGAGCCCCACGCAGCCGTACATCAGCGCGCCGTACGTGGGCCAGACGCTGGAGAAGGTGGGGCGGACCACGGGCTGGACGGCCGGCCCGGTCACGAACACCTGCGTCAACACGAACGTGGGCGGCACGAACATCCACCTGTTCTGCCAGATGTTCGTGAACGCCGGTGTGGGCGGGGGCGACAGCGGCTCGCCCGTGTTCGCGAGCTTCGGGACGCTGAACCCGTACCTGTACGGGATCCTCTGGGGGAGCGCCGGCGGCACCAGCTTCGTGTTCAGCCCGCTCCCCAGCGTCGAGGCGGAGCTCGGCCGCTTCTACTACTGCTACTGCTGATTCGGTGAGAGGCGGTTCTGCCGCCGCGAAAAGCCGCCGCGGGACCGGACCGGTCCCGCGGCGGCGTGCGTCGGGAGTTGATTTTCGGGGAGTCCGGCCCGGCGGTCAGGCGGAAGTGGAGACCAGCCGGCGCTCTCCGGGGTCCCAGCGCCAGGGGGATTCGTGGCCGCGCAGGTGCACGCCGCCCAGCCAGCGGTCGATGCCGTTCAGCCGCACGCGGTCCTCGCGCTCGTCGAGCACCGCCCAGCCGGCGTCGGTGAGCTCCACGCCGCGGTCCAGCAGCCCGTCGCCGTTGCGGCCGATGCGCACCAGCGGGGCGTCGCCGCGCGCCAGGTCCTCCACGTAGTCGACCAGCGGGGCGTCGCCCAGCCACACGGGATCTTCGCGGTGGTTGTGCGCCAGGAAGACGTCGCGCAGCGTCCGCGCGCCGTCGGCGAGCGCCTCCAGCGCCTGCTGCTCGCTGCGCGAGAGGCCGTTGCGGGTGGAGGGGAACTGCTCCAGGTGCCGCCGCAGCGCCCCGTCCAGCCACGGCAGCGCGGAGGTGTCTTCCGCCAGGAGCGACGAGACCGCGGTGGGGTCCGGGGAGCGGAATGCGTTCCAGGCGGCCTCGCCGAGCGCGAGCTGCGCGTCCGTCACCGGCCGGCGCCCGGCGAAGCGCTCGGCCAGGCGCGCGGGGGTGGACAGGCCCAGGTACTCGTCGCCGCAGACCAGGGTGAGGCGGGTGGTGCCCAGGTCCTGCGTGGCGAACCAGTCCAGGAGCTGCACGAGCTGGAGCTGGTCGTACAGGTCGTGCTCGAACCAGAGCACCACCTCGTCGTGGTCGCGGAAGCCCGCCAGGGTGCGGTCGCGCGCGGCGAACTCGCCGGCCACCGACACCTCCGGCGCGACCCAGCCGTGCCCGTCCATCCAGCGCGCGCGCACGGCCGAGAGCTCCTCCAGCGGCAGCCGCGCGGGGACGGGGCCCTCGTGCAGCACGTCGCGCCAGGGGAGCACCTCGCCGGGGAGCCCGGCCTCGCGGATCACGTCGGCGGCGCAGTCGCCGTTGGTCACGTGGAGCATCGGCGGATGGGGGTGGAGGGTTCGCGGGTTCTCGTCTTCCGTTCCGCCGCAATCTACATCCGCCCCGGCGCCCGCGCCTCTCCCGCGATCGGCATCGTCCCGCGGTCTGCTCGGATCGGCTCGACAGTAAGGTCCGGCCTGGAAGTCTCACGCAGAGCAGCAGAGGTTTTCGTCGTCCTCTGCTGACTCTGCTGCTCTGCGTGAAAAATCATCCGGCGATGCCCTTGGTGCGCGGCGCCAGCTCGATCAGCTCGAAGGTCATGGGGAGCTGCGGCTGGGGCGGGGCGCGGCGGATGACGCGCGCCACGAGGCCCGCCTCGGCGGCGATCCGCTCCACCAGATCCAGCCGGCCGATGGTCTCGCTGAAGCCCAGGGTGAGCAGGCCGCCCGGCTCGAGCCGGCCCGGGCCCTCGGCCACGTAGCGGCGGGTGGCCTCGTAGCCGGGGTCGAGCGTGGAGCGCTGCAGCGGGGTGAGCTCCATCCCCGGCTCCACGTAGCCGAAGGGGAAGTTCCAGAAGATCAGGTCGAAGCGCTCGCCCGGCTCCAGCGGGCCGAACACGTCGCCCTCGCGCACGTCCACCCGGTCGGCGACGCCGTGCTTCTCGGCGTTGGCGCGGGTGTTGGCGACCGCGTCGGGGTTGATGTCGACCGCCACCACGCGCCGCGCCCCCGCCAGCGCCGCGAACACCGATACCGCCCCGGTCCCCGGCCCGATCTCCAGGAAGTCGATCCCCGGCACGAACGGCAGCATGCGGGAGAAGGTCTCCGCGCCCGGGAGGTGCTTGGGCGAGAAGACGTTGGCGAACACCAGAAAGGGCCTCCCGTTGATGTCGTACTCGTACGGAAAGCTCTCCTGCTGGCTCGCCCCCAGCAGCTGCTCCGAGAGCGCGTAGACCGCCTCGGGGTCCTGGTTGAGCGGGACGGGGTCCATCGCGGGCTCCTTCGGGGTGGCTGGTCGCGGTCACTCCGCCAGGTTCAGGCCTGTCGGGGCGTCTGGGCGTCACCCCAGGGGATCCACTCGCCGAGCTGCGCGGCGCGGTGGCGGAGGTCCGGACGGCGGGCCAGCTCGCGGTACGCCTGGAGGAGCGCGCCCGGCTCCGGGCCGGCGAGGCGGGCCCGGAATTCGTCGATCGAGATTCTCGACATCGCTCTTGCCCCTGCGTGGAGGGTGGGTGCCGAACTCGCCGGGGTGGGCGAGCCGGACGAGCCAGGAAGCCCGGTCATGGAAACGGGGTGATCCGGTCCCTGTCCTCCCCTAATCAGCGCTGGGGACAGGAGGAACAGGAGGGCGGTGGGATGAGGAATCGGTGCCCGGGACGAACCGTGGCGGATACGGGAGGAGCGGCGGCGTGGAAACGGTCGCGGGGGAGCTTCCTCAGGTCGGATTCGGACGGCGGGGGATCGAGGGATCGTACCTGGTCCGGCATCCGCGCCGCTACCGCGCCCGGCCCACGTGGCGAGGTGAGAAGATTCTTCGGCCCTGCCGTCGTTCGTGCAGTGCCGGGCCCGTGTGGCCGGGCCTCAGAATGACAGCGCGTTTACGTACTTTCGTACTTTCGTACTTACGCACTCGCCCAATCACGCACTCACGCACTCACGCGGCATCCGCCTACCCCTCCTCCCCCTGCTTGGGCAGGGCGAAGACGTCGGCGCGGATGCCGCTGCGCGTCACGCGGTGGCGCGCGGCGGAGTCGTAGACCACCAGCACCGAGGGCGGGATCCCCTCCAGCGGGAGGAAGCAGAGGCCCTCGGGGTGGTCCTTCCCGCCCTGCACGTCGTGCGGCAGGTCCATCAGCCGCTCCAGGTCGTCGCGCCCCACGATGGTGTCGCCGTCGGCGTGCAGGGCGCCCGGCCAGCGGTAGAGGGCGGCCGGCGCGGGAAGGTCCATGGTGGGCCCGGCCAGCACCAGCAGGTCGTCGCCGCTGGCCACCAGCTCGCGCACGCCCAGGCCGTCCAGGTCCAGGAAGTGCTTGCGGTAGCGCCGCTTGCCGGGGCCGATCCGGCGCAGCCGCAGCATCCCGTTCTTCCCCTGGCGCGGCTCCACCTCCAGCACCACGGCCCAGCCGCGCAGCACCGGGCCGCGCAGCCCCAGGAAGAGCCGCCCGTTCGCGGCCGCCAGCCCCTCGACGTCGAAGCCGTTCTCCTTCGACGGCGCCCGGAAGGAGCGCCGCAGGTGCGGGTCGCCGCGCAGCTCCTCCACCAGTTGGCTGTCGCGCCCGTCGCCGCGCAGGCGCGCGGCGGTGAGGGGGAGGTCGGGGTCGTTCGGGTCGGGGCACTCGCGGCACGGCACCACCTCGCCGCCCTCTTCCTCGTGCAGCGGCAGGCGGGCCAGCAGGTAGCGGTTGTCCTGCGTGTCGACCTCCGCCAGCGCGGCGATCCGCTCCTCGGCGCCGCCCTCTTCGGCGTGCCCGCGGCGGCGGCTGTGCGAGCCCACCAGCCACAGGTACGGCGGCGCCCAGGCCAGCCCCTCCAGGTCCACCTCCTCGCCCGGGTTGGGGAGGTCGAGCAGCTCCTCCAGCGCGAAGCTCCGGTGCTCGCCGAAGCGGCCCTCGCCCAGCCAGGTCAGCCGCTCGAGCGTGGCGGTCTCGTCGCACGCCGCCCACAGGTAGCGCCCAACCAGCGCCACGGCCGAGAAGCCCTGGCGCAGGTCGGCCTTGCCGTCGGCGGACGCCTCCAGCTTCAGGTGGACGGTTCCGATCAGTCGGCTCATGGAAGGACGGGGGATCGAGGAGAGGCCGGACTGCGCGGGGCGAGGGATGCAGGGCGGGTGCCGTGGAGTGCGGAAGTGCGAAAGTGCGAGAGTGCGAGAGTGCGAGAGTGCGAGAGTGCGAGAGTGCGAGAGTGCGAGGGGGATGAGGAGCACGCCGTGGACAAACGTCTGGCGGGGCGGGGTTGATCGGCGCAGTTGGAGACGTAAATTCCGAGAGCGGGCCCGTTCATCCCCACCCGGCCGACGAAAGGCAGCGCCATGAGCGACGACAGCGTCTCCCCCCCGGCCCCGGAGCGGCCTCGCTCCGAGGCGCAGCCGCCGGCCCGGCCGAACCGGTACGCGTGGGTGGCGTACGCGGCGCTGGTGGCCGCGGCCGCGCTGGTGGTGGTGCTCGGGAAGCAGAAGCGGGACCTGGTCTCGCAGGTCGAGACCCTCCGGCAGGCGATCCGCGAGCCGCGGCCCGGGATGTTCATGCCCACCTTCAACACCTCCACCCTCGACGGGCGGCCGGTCACCGTCGGCTCGCTCCCCGCGGAGGGGCGGCAGGTGCTCTTCGTCTACACCACCACCTGCCCGTACTGCCTCTCGACCATCCCCGCCTGGAAGCGGATCGCCTCCATCGCCGACACCATCCAGCGGCCGCGCGCGCAGGTCTTCGGCGTGTCGCTGGACTCGGTGGACGTGACGCGGCAGTACGCCGAGAGGCACGCGCTCCCGTACCCCACCATCCGCTTCCCCGAGGACAAGCTGGTGGCGATCTACCGCGCCGGCTCGGTGCCGCTCACCCTGGTGCTCGACGAGCACGGGCGCACCATCTACTCGCGCCTGGGAGAGCTCAAGGGCGAGGCGGCCATCGACTCGGTGATCTCGGCGGTCTACTGGCGGCCCCCGCCGCGCCCGCAGCCGGCGCCCGCTCCGGCGCCGGCGTCGCGCTGAGCGAATCGATCCGCAAAGACGAAGGCCCGGGCTCCGCGCCCGGGCCTTCGTGCTCGGCCGGATGGAAAGGCTCACTTCGGGGCGACGTCGGCGGGGCGCTTGCCGCCGGCCTCGGGGCTGACCGCCCGCTCGTGCGGCGCCCGGCCGGCCGCGCGGACGTTGATGATCTTCTTCAGCAGGTCGAACCAGAACGGCGCGCCCATCGACAGGGCCAGCGCGGTGAGCGTCAGCCCCAGCAGCTTGCTCCAGAACGCCCAGGTGTTCCAGTGCCAGCGCCACGGCCACTGCAGCCGCCACGCCGTGCGCGCCGGCGCCGCCGCGGCGGCGCCGCCGTCCGCCTTCAGCGTGTCGATCCGCACCAGTCCCAGCGCCGTCACCTCTTCCGCGCGCCACCCCAGGTCGAGCTGCGTGCGGTCGAGCTGCGCCAGGGCGGAGTCGAGCAGGATCTTCGCCGAGTCCTGGTTCGGCGTGCGGCGGGGCGCGAGCCCGCGGGCGAGCGGGTTTGCCGGCGCCGCGCCGCCCCCCGCCGCGGTGTCCGGGCTCGCGTTCGTCGTGTCGGCCGCGGCGGTGTCCGATCCCGCGGTGTCGGACGCCGCGGTGTCGGACACAGCAGTGTCGGCGGCCGCGGAGTCCCGGGTGAGCGCGGCGGCGTTGGCGGCGGCCAGGCTCTTCCAGGTGGCCACCGCCTGCGTGGCGATCCCTTCGCGGAGCGCGTCGTCGGTCGAGAGCCGCCGCCACAGGTCGATGGTGTCGGCGTTCAGCGCCACGGCCAGGAGCGCGCCGATCCAGAACAGTACGTACTGCGTGTGGCGCTTGTACGCCCCCGACACGCGGTCCATGGCGTTGTTGAACCACACCTCCAGGCTGTCGTGGAGCTTCTGGGCCTCGTTGCTGGCGCCCAGCGTCCAGTCGATCAGCCGCTCCCTCACGTCCGCCGCCAGCGTGCTCCCCGCCAGCGCCGTCGCCAGCTCCAGCTTGGCGAACTCCGTCACGTCCGCGCCCGCGTCGCGCCGCAGCGCCTCCAGGATCTTGTGGAAGTCGATCGTCGGGGCGGCGGGCGCGGGCGCCGGGGTCCCGGCGCCGCCGGCCACGCCCGCCCCGCCGGGGTTCGCCCCGGAGACCGCGCCCGCCGCCGCGCCGCCACCCGCCGCACCGGAGGCGGCCTTCGCCGCGGCCTGCTGCGCCACCTCCAGCATCGCCATGGCGAAGGTGCGGGCGGGGAGGTACGAGGGGTAGCGGGCCTCGCGGACCGACGGCCGGAAGGCCCAGGTGAAGAACCGGTACAGCGTCTTGGCGAAGGGCCACTTGCGGCCGATGCGCGCCTCGTGCTCCAGCAGCCTCTCCCGGTCGCGGAAGTAGGTGCGGACCAGGGGGTGCCGGAAGAAGTCGTCCTTCAGGCCGGTGTCGACCAGCAGCCGGTGCAGCCCGTCCATCAGCACCTTGCCGCGCTTGTTCAGCATGGAGGCCAGGTACTCGTTGATGGCGCTGACGATCAGGCTGAGCAGCAGGTAGATGAAGACCAGGCCGAGGATGACGTCGAGGATCTCGAGGCCGAACATGGGAGCAGTGGGCTCGGGCGGACGGCCGGCGGCCGGAAGGGCCGTTGCGGCGGGACGGGTGGAGACGGATCTTGGGACCGGCGACGACGAAGATCCCCGTGCCGGCAGCAACTTCGGCGCCGGGTCCGCGCCCGGGCCGCCGGGCGGGTGCAAATGTTTTGCGGAGAAACGACTTGGGACCAGACGACGGCGCCGCCGCGGCGCGCACTCCGTCCACGGGAGATGCGCCTGCGCCACAGGTGCGGGGCGCGGACGCCCCAGCCTCCGCGCCCGCGGACCCGACGGACCGCGCCGGGGTGGTCGCCCGCACCGAGGCGTTCGTGCGCGGGCGGATGGAGGGGGAGGGCTCGGGGCACGACTGGTGGCACGTGCACCGGGTGCGGCGGACGGCGCTCCGGCTGGCGCGCGAGGAGGGCGCCGACCCGTACGTGACCGAGCTGGCCGCGCTGCTGCACGACGTGGCCGACCACAAGTTCCACGGCGGCGACCTGGCGGCCGGGCCGCGCGCCGCGCGCGAGTGGCTCGAGGGGCTGGGCGCCGAGCCCGCGGTGGTCGAGCACGTCTCGTCCATCATCGCCGGGATGTCGTTCAAGGGCGCCGGGGTGCCCACGCCGATGGAGACGCCGGAGGGCCGCGTGGTGCAGGACGCCGACCGGCTGGACGCGCTGGGCGCCGTCGGCGTGGCGCGCGCGTTCGCGTACGGGGGGAGCCGCGGGCGGCCGCTGTACGACCCCGGCGTCCCGCCCGAGCGGCACGACAGCTTCGCGGCGTACCAGTCCACCGCCAGCCCCACGCTCAACCACTTCCACGAGAAGCTCTTCCTGCTGCGCGACCGGATGAACACCGCGGCCGCGCGCCGCATCGCCGAGGGGCGGCACCGCTACCTGGAGGAGTTCGTGGCGCGCTTCCTGGCCGAGTGGGAGGGCCGCGACGAGCCGGCGGACGGGGGATGACGGGCGTGGACCGGGTCACCCTCGCCCCCGGCGTCCACTACCTGCCGGGCGCCGTCAACAGCGGCCTGGTGGAGACGGAGACCGGGCTCGTGGCGGTCGACACCGGGCTGGACAAAGGGGCGGCGAACCGGATCGTCCGCGCGGCGGAGGAGCTGGGGCGGCCGCTGGTGGCCATCCTCAACACCCACGCGCACGCCGACCACCACGGCGGCAACGCCCAGCTCGTCCGCCGGCTGGGAATCCCCGTCTACGCGCCCGCCGTGGAGGAGGCGGTGATCCGCGAGCCGCGCTACGAGCCGGTCTACCTCTTCGGCGGCGCGGAGCCGGTCTCCGGGCTGGTCAACAGGTTCCTCCAGGCCGAGCCCTCGCCCGTGGACCACGTGGTGCGCCCGGGCGAGACGGTGACGATCGACGGGCGCGCGCTGGAGCTGGTGGACCTGGCGGGGCACAGCCTGGCGCAGGTGGGCGTCGCTGCCGGGCCCGTCCTCTTCGCGGCGGACGGCTTCTTCGGCCGCGAGGCGCTGGAGAAGCACGGCATTCCCTACCTGGTGGACGCCGCGCGCTGGCGGGAGCGGCTGGGCTTCCTGGGCGGCCTCTCCGCCGAGTGGTTCGTCCCCGGCCACGGCGAGGCGCTCGCCGACCCGCGCGGGACGATCGCGGCGAACCTGGCGGCGCTGGACCGCGGCTTCACCTGGGTGGGCGAGCGGCTGCGGCGCGGCCCGGCGGCGACGGAGGACCTGCTGGCCGAGTTCGCCGCGGAGATCGGGATGCGGATGGACGCGCCGGCCGCGTACGTGCTCAACCGCGCCACGCTCCTGGGCTTCCTCTCCGCGATGGAGCGCGCGGGAGAGGTGCGGGTGGTGCTGGAGGGCGGGCGCTGGCTGTGGGCGGAGAGCGGGGCAGGCGGCGGCGCCTGAGCGGCCGGCCCGGGCGCCGCAAGAAACGCTTGTGGCGGAGCCGGTGCGGGCGCATCATGTACCCCGACGTTTTCCGAGAGCGGACGTCTCCCGCCGTCTTCCTTCGCCGACGCGCGTCTTCCGATGCTCCCCCGCCGAGCCCCGTTCCGCCGCTTCCTCGCGCTCCTGGCCGCCGCCGCGTCCCTGCACGGGGCGGGGCGCGCGCTCGTCCCGCCGCTGCACGCGCAGGGCGCGCAGGACACCGCCGCCGCGCCCGACACCTCCGCCGGCGCCGGGGCGGCCGCGCCCGCGCTCCGGTCCGCCGCGGACACCGCCGCCGGGGATACCGCCGCCACGGCGTCCCCGGGCGGGCGGGCGGGGATGCCGCTGTGGGTCTCGATCGTGTTTCTCGGGATCGCGGGCGCCACGGCGGCCGCCCTGTGGCTGGGCCGGACCACCCTGCAGGCGACGGCGCGGGCGCTGGTGTACGCCGTGGCCGCCGTGTCCCTCCTCGCGGCGGGGCTGGCCGGGGGCCTCTGGTGGGCGGGCGGCGCGCCCGCCGCCCGGGCCGGCCCCGGCGCGGGCTGGGGGCTGCTGCAGCTCCTCCTGCTGGGACTCGCGGCGGTGAGCCTGGTGTTCCTGGCCATGTTCGTGATGGAGACCCGGCGCCACGCGGTGGCGCTGGAAAGCCACTGGGGCGGGTTCGGGGGCGGCCTGGGGGGGCTGCGCGTCCCCGCGGCGGGGCTGTACCTGCTGGCCGCGCTGGGCTTCGGCACCATGCTCACCGTCCTCTCGGTGCAGCACCTGGAGGCGCTCGCGACGGCCGAAGCGAAAGACGCGGACGCCGGGAAGCAGCGCGCCGCGCAGGCCGACACACCGTCCCGGCCGCCGGCCGCCCGGCCCGCCGCGGCGGCGCCCGACAGCGCGGCCGCCGCGGCCGACACCTCGCAGCCCTGAATTCCCAGTCCGAGCCGATTCTCCCGTGTCGATCAGGGTCGCCGTCCCGCTCGAGCCGCTGAGCCCCGAGTCGTTCGCGCTCAACACCAGCGTGCTGGTGGTGGGCTCCGACGCCGCGCGCGTGCTGCAGGACGAGATGCGCCGCTACTGCGAGGGGCAGACGCGCGGGCGCTCGTTCCTGGTCGCCGGCCACCGCGGCTCGGGGAAGACCACCATGGTGGAGCACGCCTTCCTGGACCTCTGGAAGGAGTACGCGAAGGCCAACGCCACCATCCGCCCCCTGCGCGTGCTCCTCCCCGGCCCCAGCCTGCTGGGAGAGGCGGCCGCCGCCCCGCGCCCGGCGGACGGCCGGGCCGCGGGCGCGGCGAAGCCCGCCCCCGCCGGCGCCGACGGCGGGAAGGCCGGGGCCAGGCCCGCCGGAGCCGAAGCGCGGCAGGACGACGCGTCGCCCGACGGCGGGGAGCCGAAGCCCGGCGCGGCGGCCTCCGGGAAGGACGGCGCGGCGGGCGGGAAGGACGGCGAGGGCGCCGCCGCCGGGGCCGGCCGGGCGCGCGAGGTCGTCGCCAACGCGCTGATCCAGGTGACGCTGGGGCTGCACCGGGCGGCGTCGCAGGCCTTCGCCGAGGCGTACCGGCAGCGCGCGCTGGAGCGGATCGGCTCCAGCCCCCGCCTCTACGCCGACCTCCCCGAGATGGCCGCGCAGCTCGAGGTGGAGCTGTTCGAGGGGATCCGCCCGGCGAGGCTGCGCGAGTTCTGGGCGCGCGGCGACTTCGTCTCCTCCGGCGTGCTGTTCCCGCAGCCGAAGACGGCGCAGCCCGACTCCCGCGGCGCGCGCGAGCTGCTGGCGCTGGCCGGCGTCTGCGAGGCGTACCGGCGCATCTCGGGCGCGCTGACCGCGAAGGAGAAGGAGACCGACGCGGCCAGGAGCGAGACGAGCGCGAGCGTCGCCAGCGCCGAGAAGGGGACGGAGCTGATGAAGGGGCTGGCGGCGCTGCTCACCGGCGGGATCGTGGGCGGAGGGGTGCTCCCGAAGGGGGGGCCGGTCGCCGCGCTGGCGGCCGGGCTGGCCACCGCCCTGGGCGCGGCGGCGGTGCTGCGCTACTCCGTCGCCCGCTCGCGCAGCCGCGGCATGGACCGCGAGGTCGAGTTCGTGATGGACCTGTCGGTGCAGACGCTGGACCGCGTGCTGCCGATCATCGTGGAGCGGCTGCGCGCGGCCGGGCTCCCGCCGATCTTCGTGGTCGACGAGCTGGACAAGGTCGACAACCTCTCGCGGCACATCGAGAACCTGGTCACCCACCTGAAGAAGTTCGTGTCGGAGAGCGCGTTCTTCTGCTTCCTCACCGACCGCAGCTACTTCGAGGGGATGCAGGCGCGCAGCCGCAGGGACCCGTACTCGAAGGAGTACACCTACTTCAGCCACCAGCTCTTCGTGGCCCACCGCCCCGACGACCTGCACGCCTACCTGGGCCAGGTGCTGCAGAGGGAGGGCGACGAGGCCCGGGCCGACGCGGAGATCCTGGAGTACATCGCGCTGCACCGCGCCGAGATGCATACCGTCGACGTGCTGCGCGTGCTCGCCCGCTGGCGCGGCCCCGGGGGCGCGCTGGCGCTGCCGCCGGGGGCGGTGCGCACCGCGCCGGCGTACCGGCTCGACCTGCGGGCGCAGATCGCGGTGGAGATCGTCCTCGACGGGCCGGAGCTCACCGCGCTGCTGGAGCGCGAGCCGCTGCAGCGCCAGCTCGTGTACGACGCGCTCTACTACCCCGCGCGGATGTGGAAGGCGGGGAGGGACCTGGACCTGGGCGAGGCCGCCGCGGCGGGCGAGTTCCGGGCGTACCTGGAGACCCGCATCGGGCGCGACGAGGTCCGCCCCGACGAGGTGGTGGACCACGTCTCCGTGGAGCAGGCCGGGCGCCTGCTGGCGTACGTCCGCGCCGTGGCCAGGCTGCTCGCCGACGACCAGCACTTCCTGGCGGAATTCTCTCGCTGGGACGACCACCGCGAGCGGACCGGCCGGGCGCGGGTGAGCGCCGCCGTGCGCGAGGCGCTGCGGGTGGAGGCGCCCACGGAGATGCTCGCGCTGCTCGAGCCCGGCGAGGGCGAGGGACGGTTCCGGTGGCGCTACACCACCGCCGGGCTTCCGGTCGCCGCTCGCGAGGACCAGATCGTGGTCGAGGTGGAGCCGGGGTGGGATGCGGCGGTGAGCTTCATCCGCCAGTTCCAGCAGGCGCTGCGGGAGGTGGCCGCATGAAGGCGGAAGCCTCCCCCCCGGTCCCCGAGCTGGACTTCTCGCTCCTCTCCACCGGGCTCGGCATCCTGAGCACGTCTCCGGCGTGGCCGGCCGTCGAGGCGGCGCTCAAGCGGCTGGAGGCGGACTCCGCGGCCCCGGACGCCACCGGCCGGAAGACCGACATCGCCCTGGTGCAGGAATACGCCCGCAAGCTGGAGCGCGAGGCGGACACCATCGGCCGCGCGCTGGTGGCGGGGGCGGCGGTCGGCTTCGCGGTGAAGGGAGAGCGGCGCGTCCGCATCCACCGCGGGCTGGAGGCCGTTTCGGCAGGGTTCGAGCTCAGGCTCCGGTCGTCGGCAGACGTGGCGGCAGGGTTGAAAGGGCTGATGCAGGACGTCACGGCAGCGTACCCGGACCTGAAGCTCTCCAGGGGCTATTCGCTCCGGAAGCCTCGCACCCCCGCGGACTGGCTCCGGCTGGTGCGGAAGGACATCGAGGCCGTGGAGGCCGTGCCGAAAACGCTCGACACGGCGGGAGCCTGGGCCGACTGGAGTCCGCGCCTGCTGGCCCTGTTCCACGAGCGGGTCGTCCTGCCCCCGGGCCTGAGGCAGCTCGCCTGCGAGGCGGCCAGAGCCGGGCCCGGAGCGTGGCTGCGGATCAACCCCGAGGAGATGACGATCCGGGAGTGGAGCAGGCTGGTGCAGGGTGGGATGGGAGTGAATCTCCCGTCCACCGATCCCCCGCCGCCCGCCTGGGCGGGGGCCGCCGCGCTGTGGGCGCTCGGCTTGCCCGCCCTCGATCCCATGGGGTTTCGCGGCCCCACCAGGAAGGTGAAGAAGGCTGCGCCGGACCCGGCGGAGGGGTCCACGGACGCCGTCGCCCGGTTCGTGAGCGGGCTCCCTCCCCGTACGCCGGAGGTGGCGGCGGTGATCGTCGCGGACCCCGGCCCGCAGTCCCACGACGTGTGGCTTCCAGCGCCCCGGGAGCTCGCCGCCGTCATGGTCGCACCGGACGACCTGCCGGCGCTCACGAGCCTGGCGCCCGACTTCTTCCCCACGCTGGCGGCCGCCGCCGGGACGACGTACCTGGTCGTCGAGGTCGGCGCGGACGGGGCGGAGTCTCCCGCGCTCAGCCGCGCGCTGCGCGGACCCCTGGCGAGCCTGCCGCGGGTGGACCTGTACCCCGCGCCTCCCCGCACCACGCCGCGGCGCCACTTCGTGGTCGCGCCGGCGAGCCCCGGGGAGCTCCTCAACGGCCTGCGCACCCAGGCGCGGGCGCAGGCGCAGGCGAACGTGCAGTCGCAGGCGCCCGCCTGATGCGCGGGCGCGTGTGCGTGGTGACGGGCGCCAGCGCGGGGATCGGCAAGGCTACGGCGGCGGGGCTCGCGCGGCTGGGCGCCACGGTCGTCCTGCTGGTGCGCAGCCGCGAGCGCGGGGAGGCGGCCCGCGCGGAGATCGCGCGCGAGGCGCCGGGCGCGGACGTCCACCTCGTGCTCGCGGACCTCTCGGCGCAGGCGGAGGTGCGGCGCGCGGCGGAGGAGATCCTGGGCCGCTTTCCGCGCGTGCACGTGCTGGTGAACAACGCGGCAACCTTCTCCTGGCGGCGGAAGAAGACCGTGGACGGGATCGAGCGCCAGTGGGCGGTGAACCACCTGGCGCCCTTCCTCCTCACCCACCTCCTGCTCGCGCGGCTGGCCGAGAGCGCGCCGGCGCGGGTGGTGGCCGTCAGCTCCAACTCGCACTTCGACGGGCGGCTGCGCTGGGACGACCTGCAGATGGAGCGCGGCTTCTACCGCGGGCTGGCGATGTACGCGCGGAGCAAGCTGGCCAACGTGCTCTTCACCCGCGAGCTGGCGCGGCGCGCGCGCGGGACCGGGGTGACGGCGAACGCCATGCACCCCGGCGTGGTGGCCACCAGCCTGCTGCTGGACGGCTTCCCGCCGCTCAAGCTGCTGCGCCGCCGCATGCGCACGCCCGAGGAGGGGGCGCGCACGGCGGTGTGGCTCGCCGCCTCGCCGGAGGCCGAAGCGCTCTCGGGCGAGTACTGCATCGACGAGCGCCCGGTGCGCCCCTCGGCCGCCGCGCTCGACGACGAGGCCGCGCGCCGCCTGTGGGACGTCAGCGCGGAGACGACGGGGCTGGCGTAGGGGGCCTGACCCAGGCCTCCGCCACGCGAACGCCCCGCTCCCGGGGACGTCCGCGCTCCGCCGGAAACAGATGCCGTTGCATCGATCCGCGGCTTCGGATAGAATGGTCGTCCCGTCCCGTACAGGTCTCTCCCCGCGCTTCTCTTTCGTCTTCAGAGAAGAGCCGATGCGCGCGCATCGCCTCTTCCGCGTCCTGCGTCCGGAGCGCTCACCGCCGCGTGCCAGTGGAGGAAATCGTGGAGATCAAGGAACTGCAACTCGCGGTGAAGGAAATCTGCAGCTCGTCGAGGCGCCCCTACCACCCGCACCACTCGCTGCCGTTCTTCTTCCTGGTCGGGGCGGGCGTCTCCCATCCGTCGATTCCGCTGGCCGACGAGATCACCGGCCAGTGCGGAGGGGCCAGGAGGGAGAGGAGGCATGCCGCCCACCCGTCCGGCGGGGGCGTCGACGATCGCCTCCGCACGTACTCCGATGCGCTCGCCGCCGCGCACCCGCAGCCGATCGACCGGCAGCGCTTCCTGCGGGAGCTGATGCGCGACCGGCCGATCTCGCCGGCCAACTTCCGCCTGGCGCGCATCCTGGCCAGCAGGAAGCTCGCGACGCTCACCGTGACCACGAACTTCGACGACCTCCTGTTCAGGGCCCTGTGCCTGCTCGGGGAGACCACGGTGCGCGTCTGCGACCACCCGGCGACGGTCGACCGCATCGAGAGCGAGATCTCGGACCTCCAGATCGTGCACGTGCACGGCACGTACTGGTTCTACGACCTGTGCAACCTGGCCGGCGAGGTCGACGGGCGGGCGCAGCTCTCGTCCGAGAGCTCGCTGTCGATGGCCGCCATGCTCGACCGCATCCTCACCAACCAGTCTCCCCTGGTGGTGGGCTACAGCGGCTGGGAGGGCGACGTCTTCATGTCGGCGCTGAAGAGGCGCCTGCAGCCCCGGCGGCCCCTTCCGCGGAAGCTCTACTGGTTCTGCTACCGGGCCAGCGAGATCTACGCCCTCCCCGGCTGGCTGCGGGAGAATCCGAACGTGGTCTTCGTCGTTCACCGCGATTCGAAGGCGCTGCAGAGCTCCCCCGCGACCCCCGTGCGGCGCGAGACGGACCTGCATCCCAACGTGCAGCTGCCCGCGACCGAGGTGTTCGACGAGTTCATCCGCTGCCTGGGGCTGGGCGAGCCGAAGCTGACGCGGGATCCCCTGGGCTACTTCACCGACCTGCTGGAAGAAGCCGTGCAGGGCGACGACCAGTTCTCGGTGGCGGTCAGCCAGCTGCGGAGCATGCACGCGGGCGGGGCGGGCAGGGAGCAGAAGCTGCGCGAGATCAGGCGCTCGCTCCGGCAGTCCCGCTACGCCGAGGTGATCGCGCGGGCCGCCGAGCTGCTCGACTCCCCGGACTCGTCCGGGCTGGATGGCGGCGGGCTCACCGAGCTCGCGTGGCTGGTCAGCTTCGCGGCCCAGAACGCACCCGACGCATCCGCCGAGAAGGAGAGGGGGTTCGGTCTCGTGATGGACCTGCTGGCCGACCCGCGCGTCGACCGCGACGCCATGCCCGCCGTGCGCGCGATCGTCGGGAAGGCGAGGCTGCTGCTCGCCCGGGGCAGGGCGGGCGAAGCCCTCCACCTGCTGCGGGCGCACGACCTCCACGGCGCGGCGCAGCGGGCCGACGCCGTGCGCGGCGAGGCCGCGCAGGCCGTTGCGCTCGCGGTTCTCGCCGAGACCGGGTTCGGGGCGGACGCGGCCGAGCGAGCCGCCGCCGACGAGCTGCTCGCGCGCACCGCCAGGGCCGCGCCCCAGCGCGGGGAGCTCATCGAGCGCGAGGTGCTGCTCTCGACGGCCGGGGCCCTTCTCCGGCAGGGCCACGCCGCCCGGGCGGAGGCGTGCTTCGCCCGCGTGATCGAGCACTGCGAGAGAACGGACCGGTCTTCGGAATGGGCGGGCGGCGCGGGCCAGGAAGACGTCGAGACGATGCCGTACCTGGCGGCCGCGCTCTTCGGACGGGCGGCGTGCCTGCGCGCCGAGGGGCGGTGTGGAAGCGCCTGCGAGGCGCTGTACCACCTGATGCGGCGCTTCGGGACCTCCGAGAACTCACACGTGTTCCCCTGGGTCGCGTACGCCTGGGACCTGCTGGACTCCATGTCTCTCTGCCCCGACGCGGGCGAGGAGGAGGCCCGTCTCTTCGACCGCTACCACGCGCTGATCGAACGGGAGACCACGATGCGCAAGGTCCGCGTCGGGGGCCTGTTCCCGAACTCGCCCCACTCGAACCTGGTCAGGGACTCTCTCGCGGAGCTGCAAGAGCTCATCGCGGGACCCTTCCTGCACGCGGAGTAGACCCGGCCATCCGTCGCCCGACGACGCAGGGTTCTCTCTCCACGACGCTGAAGCTCCGCGCGTGCTCTCTTTCGGCAGCCTCGGCCGACGCCTCCCCGGCGGCCGCCAGGGCGCTCCATGCATCGAGAGAGCCTCCTTTCGCCTGTAATCCCAGATCCGGAAGACCTCGTTCCGGTGCAGCCGCGCGGCTGCACCGGAGCCGTCCGGCTGCACCCCCGAGCCGCGGTCGAAATCCGTAAATAGCCTCGAATCAACAACTTGCGCGCCCGGCATCTCCGGCCCCCGGGTTGCTTTCGTCCCGGTCGACACGACGGCGACGGGAACGAAGGACCGACGGAGACGACGATGACGATGCGCGATACGATGGCGGCGCTGCTCGCGGGGGCGCTGCTGGTGACGGGCGGCCGGGCGGCCGCGCAGCAGGACGAGCACGCGGCGGCCCAGGCGGCGCTGCAGGCGTGCATCGCGGCGGCCGAGGGCGGGCGCGAGCAGGAGGCGCGCACGGCGGCCGACCGCGCGGAGGAGCTGTTCGAGCGGTGGTCGAAGGCCGCCCCGCGCGACCCCGAGCCGCGGGTGGGGATGGCGAGCGTGAAGTCGCGCTGCCGCATCCCGTTCGTGGAGATGATGCAGAAGGGCGTGCTGATCGGGCAGTCGAACTCCCTGCTGGAGGACGCGCTCCGGCTCGACTCGCTGCACTGGGGCGCGCGCTTCGCCCTGGCGATGAACCACTACCACACGCCCGCCTTCCTGGGCCGCACCGGCGACGCCGTCCGCCACCTGGAGACGCTGGTGGCGCAGCAGGGCGAGCGCGCCGAGCCGCACTTCGCGCTCCCCTACCTCTTCCTGGGCGACCTCTACAGGCGGCAGAACAGGGAAGCCGACGCGCGGGCGATCTGGGAGCGCGGCGCCCGCCTCTTCCCCGCCGACGCGCGCTTCCGCGAGCGGCTGGCCGGGCGCGGCGAGGGGTCGGCGGCGGCGCCCGCGTCCGGCGCTGCGTCCACGCAGCCGACCGGCGACGGACAGGTGAGCGCGGCGGGGCGGCGCGAGGGAGCGCTGACGCTGGCGCCGGTGGTGGCCGACGGCGGCAACCGGCTGGACGACACCCGCAGCGGCACCTCGCTGCGCCGGCTGGACGTGCTCACCACGCCCGGCGGCACGGCGGACGTGATGCACGCCTTCCAGACCATGCCCGGCGCCACCCGCGCCGCCGAGGGGAGCGACCTGTACGTGCGCGGCGGCGACCCGGCCGAATCTCCCGTGTTCGTGGACGGCGCGCGGCTGGTGTACCCGGGGCGCTACGAGTCGCTGAACGGGGCCGCCTTCGGCATCCTGGACTCGCAGGTGCTCCGCAGCGCCTACTTCGCCAGCGGCGGCTTCTCGGTGCGCTACGGCGACGCGCTCTCGGGCGTGCTGGACCTGGAGACCAACGGCCGCCCCGAGGCGCGCGTGGTGCGCCTGAACGGCAACACGGTTCAGCTGGGCACGGCGGTGGACCTCCCGCTCGGCCGCCGGGCGGGCGCGTGGGGGAGCCTGCGGATGACCGACGCCTCGCTGCTCCTGGCGCTGCACGGCCGCGAGAAGGAGTTCGCCGAGGCGCCGGGGTCGCTGGAGGGGATGCTGGGCGCGGTGTGGACGCCGCGCGCGGGGACGGAGCTGCGCCTCACGGCGATGGCCGACGGCGACCACGCGGCGCGCGAGGTGGACGCGTACGGCTGGCGGGGCCCCTTCCGCAGCGAGGGGATGAACCGCCTGGTGGCGCTCTCCGGGCGCACCGTCTCCGCGGACGGCGCGTGGGGGCTGCGCGGCTCGCTCTCGGCGGCGGTGCGCGAGAACGGCTACCGCTACGGCGTGCTGGACCGCGAGCGGACCGACCGTGGGCTCCGCGGGCGGGTGGAGGGCGACCTGGCCTGGGGCGGCGGGCGGCTCCGCGCGGGCGCCGAGGCCGCCTGGATGGACGCGCGCCAGGAGGGCGCCGTGCCCACGACGGACCGCCTGGCGCCGGGCTCGCCCGCGCGCGAGACGCTGGAGACGGCCGACGCCTGGCACGCGGGCGCCTTCGTGGAGGCGGAGCGGCCGCTGGGCTCGTCCGTCGCGCTGGTGGCCGGCGTGCGCGCCGACCACCTGCCGGGCGAGGGGGCGTGGACGATGGACCCGCGGCTGGGGCTGGCGGTGCGCGCCGACGAGTGGACGCTGCGGCTGGCGGGCGGCCTCTTCCACCAGGGGCGCTGGCGCACGCGCTACGCCGTACCCGACGCGGGCTCGCCCTCGGGGACGCCGACGGAGGCCGCGCACCTGGTGGTGGGCGCCGAGCGCGGCGGCGAGCCGTCGCTCAAGGTGGAGGCGTTCTGGAAGGAGTACGGCGCCTACCAGGAGTCCGGCGCCGGGCCGCGGGTGGTGGGCGGGCGCGCGGCGGGCGTGGACGCCATGGTGCGCTGGTCGCGGCAGCGGCGGCTGAACGGGTGGATCACCTACTCGTTCCTGGACGGGCGCGTGGAACTGGAGGACGGGCGCGAGGCGCCTTCGGCGGTGGACGTGCGGCACACGCTCACCGGCGTCGCGCGGCTCTCCGTCGTCGACAACTGGGAGGTGGGGAGCACGCTCAGGCTCTCGAGCGGGCGGCCGTTCACGGAAGTCGTCGGGCCGGCGGCGGACGGAGGCCCCGTCTACGGGGCGCCGAACGGGGCGCGGCTGCCGTCGTACGCGCGGCTGGACGGGCGGGTGACGCGCTACATCCCCATGCGCGCCGGGGTGGGGGTGGTGTACCTGGAGATGCTGAACCTGCTGGACAGGGGGAACGTGCAGGGCTATACCTACGGCGCCGGGTACGCCGAGCGCCGCCCGGTCCCCGCCTTCTTCGCCGACCGCACCCTGGTGCTGGGCCTGGGGCTGACCCTGTGACGAACGCTCCCCTGGCGGCCGCCGTCGCCTTCTTCGCGCTGGGCGTGACGGTGTTCGGCTCGGCCCTGCTGCTGCTCTTCAACCCGAAGAGCAGCGCCGTGCGGTGGTTCGTGCTCTTCTGGTGCTCGATCGCGGTGTGGCTGGCGGCGCAGGGGTGGGCCTTCGCGACGGGCGCGTGGGAGCGGATGGACCCCGTGATGAGCGGGGCCATCCACCTGGCGCCGGGGCTCTTCCTGGCCTTCGCGCTGTGGGAGTCGGGGCGCCCGCGCTGGCTGGCGGCGGGCGCGCTCCTCCTGGCGCTGGCGCTCCTGCCGGTGGACCTGCGCTCGGTGGGGCGGCGCCACGCGGAGCTGCCGCTGCAGGCGTGGAACCTGGGCGCGTGGGGCGTGGCGACGTGGATCCTGGTGCGCTCGCTGGGCGCCCACGTGGGGCGCAGCCTGCGCGAGCGGCGGGCGACGCTGCTGGTGGTGGGGCTGATGGCGGTGGTGTTCCCCGTGGGGATCGTGGGCGGGTGGCTGACGGACGGGCGGATCGCGGTGTACGTGATGCCGCTGCTGATGGTGTGGCTGCAGGCGCTCATCTTCATCGGCGTGGCGCGGCTGCGCTTCTACGACATCGAGGTGCGGGCGGCGCGCAGCGGCGAGATCGCGGCGGCGGCGGCGGAGCAGGAGCGGCTCGCGGTGGTGGGCGAGCTGGCGGCGTCGCTGGCGCACGAGATCCGCAACCCGCTCACCGGGGTGCGCTCGCTGGCGCAGCGGCTGGCCGAGGAGGAGGTGGAGGAGCCGAAGCGGCGGCGCTACGCGTCGGTGATCCTGGAGGAGGTGGGGCGGGTGGAGCGGCTGGTGGCGAACCTGCTGGGGATCGCGCGGCGGGCGCCGCGCGGTCCGTCGGCCGGGGGGGAGACGCCGCTCTCGCCGCTCTTCGAAGACCTGGCGCTGCTGGTGGGGGCCCGGGCGGAGCGCTCGCGCGTGCGCCTGGTGCTGGACGGAGCCGCGGTGGCGGCGCCCGCCGCGCGCGAGCCGCTGGCGCAGGCGCTGCTCAACCTGCTGCTGAACGCGCTGGCGCACGCGCCGGAGGGGACGGCGGTGGAGCTGCGCGCCCGCGAGCTGCCGGAGGCGGTGGAGGTCTCGGTCCGCGACCACGGCCCCGGCGTGCCGTCCGCTGAGCGCGAGCGCATCTGGGAGCCGTTCCACTCGGGCGGCGGCGGCACCGGGCTGGGGCTGGCGGTGGTGCGGCGCCTGGCGCGCGAGGAGGGGTGGGCGGCGGAGGTGGCGGACGCGGCCGGCGGTGGGGCGGAGTTCCGGCTGCGGGTGCCGCGGCGGGGCGGGGGAGAGACATCGGCGAAACCAGGCATCGGCGCTGCCGCGGGGGGCCCCCTCCCTGGCGCCTGAGGCGCCTGTCCCTCCCCCGCTGCGCGGGAGAGGGACTTCGGCGCTTCGCGCGACGGGCGGGGGCGGGGATCGGCGCGTAGGGGCGAGGCATGCCTCGACCGGTGGATGGTGGCTCGTGCGCGATGGGTGGATTCACGAGCCGATGCAGATTCCGCACGGACTCGCAGGCGCGTCCCTACGGCCCCATCCGGACGAGACCCGCGTGAGGGATGCGCGCCCGGAGGGCCGGGACGCGGGCGCGCCGTGGGGTTTGGCGCGACCGGGGCCCGGCGCGGTTAGGCAGCGTGGTTTGCTGCCTTACCGCGCGCGCAGCCCGGCCCCCTTCAGGGGGACACGCCCGCAACCGCCGTTCAGCGGTTATCATTCGTCGGCCCCGCTTCCCAGTCACCTTCATCGAAGCCGATTCCTTTGAGCATCGAGCCCGCCGACCTGATCGAGCAGCAGAAGGAGTACTACCGCGTCCGCGCGGGGGAGTACGACGAGTGGTTCCTGCGGCAGGGGCGCTACGACCTGGGCCCCGAGCACCGCGCGCGCTGGAACGCCGAGGTGGAGGCGGTGCGGCGCGCGCTGGCGGCGTGGAGCCCGGCGGGGTGCGTGCTGGAGCTGGCGTGCGGCACCGGCTGGTGGACGGAGCAGCTCGTCCGCTACGCCGACCGCGTGACGGCGGTGGACGCCTCGCCCGAGGTGCTGGAGCTGAACCGGCGGCGCGTCGGCGACGGGCGGGTGCGCTACGTCCAGGCGGACATCTTCGGGTGGAGGCCCGACGCGGCGTACGACGTGGCGTTCTTCAGCTTCTGGCTGTCGCACGTGCCGCCGGAGCGCTTCGAGGAGTTCTGGGCGCTGGTGCGCTCGGCGCTGAAGCCCGGCGGGCGGGCGATCTTCGTGGACTCGCTGCGCACGGAGCTCTCGACCGCGCGCGACCACGTGCTCCCCGCGCAGGACGACGTGGTGAGCGTGCGCAAGCTGAACGACGGGCGCGAGTTCCGCATCGTGAAGGTGTTCCACCGCCCCGAGGAGCTGGCCCCCCGGCTCGCCGCGCTCGGCTGGCGCCCCGAGGTGGCGGCGACGGAGACGTTCTTCCTCTACGGCCAGGCGGAGCGCGGCGAGTGAGGCCCTCTCTGTGCTGGCCGGGCTTCGGCGCGGCGGCGGGCAGCCCCCCTCCCCGGCCCTCCCCCCGCCGCGCGGTGGGAGGGAGGACCGCGTGGGGTTTCCGGCTCGCGGCGATGCTGTCCGTCGTGGCCACGGCGTGCGCGGCGCAGGAGCAGGGGCGGCGGGCGGTCGAGTACCGGGAGATGCGCTCGGGCGGGGGGCGCTACCAGGTGGTGCGGGTGGACCTCGCGCGCGCCGACCTGCGCCTGTACTGGCGCGACGAGGCGGGGCGGCCGTTCGGGAGCCTGGCCGCGCTGGACCGCTGGCTCGCGGCGCGGGGCGACACGCTGCTCGCGGCCACCAACGCGGGGATCTTCTACCGCTCGCGCCTCCCCGCCGGGCTGCACGTGGAGCGGGGCCGCACGCTGCGTCCCCTCAACCGCAGCGCCGAGCCGCCGGCGGGCGAACTGCGGGGGAACTTCTTCTACCAGCCGAACGGCGTCTTCTCCATCGCCGCCGACGGGACGGCGCGGATCGTGGAGACGGGCCGCGCCGGCGCCCTGCTGCCGCGGATGCGCGAGGCCACGCAGTCCGGCCCGCTCCTGCTGCGCGCCGGCAGTCCGCACTGGCTGGTGGGGCAGAAGGTGTCGCGCAACGCCGTCGCCGTGTGCAGTCCGCGGGAGGTGGCGCTGGTCTACGCGCCCGACGGCGTCACCGTGCGCCAGCTGGCCCTCTTCGTCCGCGACGTGCTGGGGTGCCGCGACGCCCTGTACCTGGACGGCACCATCTCCGGCCTCCGGGTCCCCTCCGCGGATGTCGATGCGGACGGCTCCTATGTCGGCATCCTCGGCGTCACCCCGCGCCGGAGATAGAGGTTCGGGTCGCCTGTGCGTGGCCCGCCTCCGCGCACCGAGCCCGGCCCCACGCCGAAGCCGGTAGTCCGCGCAGGCGGACTTCGTGTGGTTGTTGCAGCGAATTCATTCGCCCGAGGCACCTTCGGACCGAGCAAGCCATCCGATCCCCGCCACCGTTCGACGAAAGAGACCCATGAGCGCCGAGAGCACCGGTCCCGCGCCCCCGGTCCGCGAGGTCTTCCCCTACCTGTGCGTGCGCGGGGCGGCCCGGGCGATCGACTGGTACACGCAGGTCTTCGGCGCGCGGGAGACGTTCCGGATGCAGGAGGCCGGCGGCCGCGTGGCGCACGCGGAGCTGCAGCTCGGCCCGGCGACGCTCATGATCGCGGACGAGCACCCCGAGCACGGCATCCACAGCCCGCAGGCGTTCGGAGGCACCGGGCTCACCATCCACCTGCACGTGCAGAACGTGGACGAGCTGGTCGAGCGGGCCGCCGCGGCCGGCGCCACGGTGCTGCGCCCGCCCACCGACTACGACCACGGCGAGCGCCAGGCCCGCCTGCGCGACCCGTTCGGGCACGAGTGGCTGCTCGGCCACCAGATCGAGAGCGTCCCCCCCGAGGAGATCCAGCGCCGCTTCCAGGCGGAGCAGCGGGACCCGGCGCCCGATCCCACGCAGGGCGACGCGCGCCCATAGCTCCACCTACTTCACCAGGAGAAGCTGATGGACGACTACGGCGAGGCCTTTCCGTACCTTCGCAACGTAAGGAGGGCCTTCGCTGCTTCAGAGCATGCTGCGCGTGCGATCCTCGAACGCCTCCACGCTGCGGCCGAGAAGGATGAGGTTCAGGGCCTCAAGATCATCGCTCGCTACCCCGACGAGCTACTTCTCACCTTCGCGGGGATCGGGTGCTACTTCCGATTCGCGTATACGGTGAACGCCGGCTACATCGAGTATGGCCAGTGGCAGGTCGCTCGGGAGGGTGAGCGCGTCTACGTCAAGGTCAGCGAGTGGAAGCTCGGCACGGAGGGAGGCTTCGGGAGCTACGAAAAGGGGGAGAGCGACAAGCCCATGTACATCGCGCTCGCGGAGATCGTCAGGGATGTGGAGGGTCGGTGCCGGGCTGGACGCTGGACGCTGACGCGGCATCTCGTGCGTGGATTCGACGATCCCGACACCCGGCGCCTGGAGCCGTGAAGATCCTCGTCGTCGACGACGAGCCGGCGATCCGCTTCTCGCTGGCCGAGCTGCTGGAGGCCGACGGCCACGAGGTGCGCGAGGCCGAGCACGCCCCGGCCGCGCTCGCCGCGCTGGAGGCCGCCCCCGCCGACCTGGTGGTCTCGGACCTCACCATGCCCGCGATGGACGGCCTGCAGCTGCTGGAGGAGGTCCGCGCGCGCCACCCGGCCGCGCTCTTCGTGCTGATGACCGCGCACGGCGACGAGCGCACCGCCGTGCGCGCGCTCAAGGAGGGCGCGTACGACTACGTCCCCAAGCCGTTCGACAACGAGGAGATCCGCGCCGCCGTCCGCCGCGCGCGCGAGGTGCTGGCGCTGCGCGCCGAGAACGCGCGGCTGCGCGAGGAGCTGGCGGGCGAGTACCGCGGCCTGATCGGCGACTCGCCGGAGCTGCGCGAGGTGACGCGGGTGATCCGCCGCGCCGGGCCCACCGACGCCACCGTGCTGGTCACCGGCGAGAGCGGCACGGGAAAGGAGGTGGTCGCCCGCGCGCTGCACGCCGAGAGCCGCCGCCGCGCGGGGCCGTTCGTGGCGCTCAACTGCTCGGCGCTCCCGGGGGAACTGGTGGAGAGCGAGCTGTTCGGCCACGCGCGCGGCGCCTTCACCGGCGCCGACCGCGACCGCGAGGGGCTCTTCGAGGCCGCCGATGGCGGCACCCTGTTCCTGGACGAGATCGGCGACCTGGCGCTCCCCGCCCAGGCCAAGCTCCTGCGCGCGCTGGAGGAGCGGCAGGTCACCCGCGTCGGCTCCACGAAGCCGGTCCCCGTCGACGTGCGCGTGGTGGCCGCCACCAACCGCCCGCTGGAGCGCATGGCCGCCGAGGGCACGTTCCGCGAGGACCTGCTCTACCGCCTGAACGTGGTCACCCTGCACCTGCCCCCGCTGCGCGAGCGGAGGGGGGACGTGCTGCCGCTGGCCCTGCACTTCCTGGCCGAGATGGGGGAGCGGCACGGGCGGACGCTCGCGGGCTTCGGCGAGGGCGCCCGCCGCGCGCTGCTGGCGCACGAGTGGCCGGGGAACGTGCGCGAGCTGCGCAACGCCGTCGAGCGCGCCGTGGTGCTGGCCGAGGGCGAGGTGATCGAGGCCGCCGACCTGCCGCCGCAGGTGGGGAAGAGCGCCGCTCCGCTCCGCCCGGTGGACGCCGCGCTCGCGGACCTCCCCTTCGCCGAGGCGCGCGAGCGGGCGGTGGAGGCGTTCGAGCGCACCTTCCTGGAGGCGGCGCTGGAGCGGCACGGCGGCAACGTGTCCGCCACCGCCCGCGCGCTGGGCCTGCACCGCCAGAGCCTGCAGAAGAAGCTGCGCCAGCTCGGCCTCGCCCGCGACCCGGGCGGGGAGTGACGACGAACCGCCGACCGCACTTCGCACCTCGCACTTCGCACTTCGCACTGCGGTTTGGGCGTGTCCCTCCGCTGCGCTCCGGGCCGGGCTGCGCACGCCGTAGGGCACGATACGACCGTGCCCAACGGGCGCCGGGCCACCGCCGCGACGATACCCCGTGTCGCGGCGGCGTCCCGGCCCTCCGGGCGCGCATCCCTCACGCGAACGTGCCGTTGCGGTTGAAGCCTCGCGCAGTTTGCGAGGCTTTCTGCCGTTGTCGCCGCGGCTTCAGCCGCCTCCGGCTACCCACCTGAGCTCCGGCGCCTCGCCGATCTCGCCGATCTCCGCCGCCAGCCGGTAGAACTCGCGCAGGCCGCCGACCATCGCCGCGTCCAGCTCGAACGAGAGGCCGGCCCAGTACGCGTCCAGGAACTCGGGCGGGAAGCCGAAGCGGCCGGCGTAGCGCGCGGCCAGCTCCGCCCGGTGCTCCAGCCCGTAGGCGCGCGACTCCAGCAGCGTGCGGTGCAGGCAGCGGAGCTGCTCGTCGGTGCCGCCGCCCGCCTGCCACACCGCGAAGGCGAAGGGGAGCCCGGTCTGCTCGTACCACTCCTGGCCCAGGTCGTAGCGGAAGTGCGTCTCGGGGTGGAGCTCCGCGCGCAGCGCCACGTCGCCGATGAAGAGCGCCGCGTCGGCCCCGGCGGCGAACGGGTCGTCGCGCGCCTGGTCGAACCACACCGGGCGCGGCCGGGCCTTCCACCGCTTCTCGAGCAGGATCTTGAGCAGCACCACCGAGGTGGCCGAGGCGGTCGGCATCGCCACCGTGGCGCCGTCCAGCTCCGACGGGTGGCGCTGGGAGAGGAAGAGGATGCTGCGCACCGCGCCGCGCGAGCCGATCACCAGGTCCGGGAGGATGCGGTAGCGGTCCGGGTGGCGCGCGTACTCGATGCTGGAGGACGGAGCCACGTCGATCTCCCCGCGCTCCAGCAGGCGGTTGAGGAACGACGGCACGCCTTCGACGACCTCGATGCCGTCCGGCGCGCCGCGGTCGATCACCCGCGCGTGGACGGGGAAGCAGTTGCTGTACGTGATGTGCCCCAGGCGGAGCGGCCTCTCCCGATCCCCCGTCACCGGCCTTCCCCCTTCCGCACCGCCCGCCCTCCCGCGTCTGGTTGTGGAAACGCCCCGGCGGGCATCCATTCTTGCTCCTGCTCGACTCGCAGCGGGCCCGCAGGGGCGAGCCTGCGAGTCCGAAGACCGGCGGCGCGGCGCAAGTGGCCGCCTCCGCGCACGGGCTGGCGTCCGCCGGGGGAGGCAGGCCTCGCCCCTACGCTGTCGCCCGACCAGATCCACGCGCCGGACCTGCGTCGCGCTGGCTGTCCCCCGTCCCCTGTTCCCCGCGGTTCCGTTCACCGCACCTGCGGCAGCACTCCCAGCATCCGCCCCGCCGCCTCCTGGATCAGCTCCGCCGCGCCCTCCACGCCGAAGGTGCCGGTGTCGACCGACAGGTGGTAGAGCGTGGGGTCCAGCCAGTCGCGGTCGAAGTGCTCGCGGATGTAGCGCCTGCGGTCGGCGTCGGAGCGGCGCACGCGCTCCGCGGCCGCCTTCTCGTCCAGGTGGAAGTGGTCGCCCGCCCGCGCCACCCGCGTGGCGAAGGGCGCGTGCAGCAGCACGTGCATCACCGCGGGGTGCCGCTGGAGGATGCACATGGCGCCGTGGCCCACGATCACCGCCGGGCCCTCGTCCGCCACCGCCGCCACGATGCGCCGCGCCGCCCGCGCCGTCGACTCGGGCGACAGGGGCGGCACCATCGCCATCGGCATCATCTCGGGGAAGCCCTCGGAGAGGTACGAGCCCAGCCGCTCCACGAACCCCTCCACCCGCTCGTTGCACGCCTCCACCTGCTCCGGCGCCACCTCCAGCTCCTCGGCGATGCGCTCGACCAGCGCGCGGTCGAGCAGCCGCCACCCCAGTGAGGCGGCCAGGCGGTTGGCCACCGCCTCGCCGCTCGCCCCGAGCTGGCGCGCGATCGTGATCACGCTCATGCGGCTCTCCCGTCGGCTGGTGAGCTGGCGGCCGATGCGGCGCTCCCTGCGAGTCTTACGCAGAATGGCGCGCCGCCCGCGCACTTGTCAACGCCGCGGCTGGCCCGTAGCATGCGCGGGCGCTTCTCGTCCGCTCCCGTCGCCACGTCCCTTAGGCCTCGTCCCGACCCGGAGGACACCGCCCGATGCCCGAGCGCACCCCGCCGCCTCCGCCCCCCGGCGCCGACGACGACACCCTGGTCCACGCGGGCCCCGACGCCGACTGGGAGGCGATCGAGGCCGCGCCCGAGTTCCGCGAGCTGGTCGGGGCCAAGCGGCGCTTCATGGTCCCGGCCACGGTGTTCTTCATCGTCTACTACTTCGCGCTCCCGGTGCTGGTGGGCTACTTCCCCGGCGTGATGGAGCGCGACGTGGTGGGCGAGATCAACCTGGCGTACCTGTTCGCGCTCTCGCAGTTCGTGATGGCGTGGGTGCTGATGTGGCTGTACGTGCGGCGGGCCAGGACCTTCGACGCGATGGAGCACGAGGTGGTGCGGCGCCACGCGCGGAGGGTGCCGTGAACACCGCGCTCGTGATGTTCGTGCTCTTCATCGCCGTCACGCTCGGCATCACCTTCTGGGCGTCGCGGCGCACCCATACCACCGCCGAGTTCTACAGCGCCGGGCGGCGCATCACCGGCTTCCAGAACGGCTGGGCCGTGGCGGGCGACTACATGTCGGCGGCCAGCTTCCTGGGGATCGCCGGGCTCATCGCCTTCTACGGCTACGACGGGTTCATGTACTCCGTCGGCTGGCTGGTGGCGTACCTCACCGTGCTGCTGCTGGTGGCCGAGCCGCTGCGCAACACGGGGAAGTTCACCATGGCCGACGTGCTGGCGTTCCGCTTCCGCCAGCCCTCGGTGCGCACCGTGGCCGCCATCAGCACGCTCACGGTGAGCCTGTTCTACATGATCGCGCAGATGGTGGGCGCCGGCTCCATCGTGAGCCTCTTGATCCCGCAGATCGGCTTCCGCACGGCCATCGTGATCGTGGGCGTGCTGATGCTGGTCTACGTGATCTTCGGGGGGATGCTGGCCACCACCTGGGTGCAGATCGTCAAGGCAGTGCTGCTGATGAGCGGCACCATCCTGCTCTCCATCCTGGTGCTGTCGCGCTTCGGCTTCTCGCTCACCGAGTTCTTCGCGGCGGTGGCGAAGGTGACGGGGAGCTTCTGCGAGACGGGCGCGCCCAAGGCCGGCGTCTGCCCCGACGGCTCGGCGCCCGTGGTGCGCGACTTCACCCGGCCGGGGCTCTACTACCACGGGCCGTGGGGGGCGCTCTCGCTGATCTCGCTGGGGATCGCGCTCATCTTCGGCACGGCGGGGCTGCCGCACATCCTGGTACGCTTCTACACGGTGAAGGACTCCAAGGCCGCGCGCACCTCGGTGGTCTGGGCGATGATCCTGATCGGCTCGTTCTACATCATGACCACCTTCCTGGGCTTCGGCGCGGCCACCCTGGTGGGGAAGCAGAACATCGGGGTGATGAAGGAGGGCGCGCTGGTCCCCAACCAGAACCTGGCCGCGCCGCTCCTGGCCGAGAAGCTGGGGGGCGAGGTGTTCCTGTCGTTCGTGGCGGCCATCGCCTTCGCCACGATCCTGGCCGTGGTGGCGGGGCTCACCATCGCCAGCAGCTCGGCGTTCGCGCACGACATCTGGTTCAGCGTGGTCAAGCGCGGCGAGCGCCACGACGAGCGCGAGCAGGTGCTGGTGGCCCGCATCGCCGCCGCGGTGATCGGCGCGCTGTCGATCGTGCTTGCGATCTCGCTCAGGTCGCTCAACGTGGCGTTCCTGGTGGGGCTCGCCTTCGCGGTGGCGGCGTCCGCCAACGTGCCGGCGATCCTGCTCACGCTCTACTGGCGGCGCTTCAACACCAACGGGATGGTGGCGGGGATGGTGGTGGGGCTCGTCTCGTCGGTGGTGCTGATCGTCCTCTCCCCGGCGGTGATGGGCGTCGACGCCCCCGGCGCCGCCACCCGCCACCTGATCCAGGCGGCCCCCGTCTTCCCGCTCGACAACCCGGCGATCGTATCGGTGCCGCTGGGCTTCCTGGCGGCGGTGCTGGGCTCGCTCCTGACGCGCGCCCGCCCGGACGCCGAGCTCTACAGCGAGCTCAACGTCCGGGCGAACACGGGGCTGGGGGCGGTGTGAGCGGAGCGCTACAGCTGTATCTTCATGAACGGTAAGACAGTGCCCGCGAGAGCAGCCGGCGGGATCGTGGCCCGAACCGCGGCTCGCGGGCGCAACGCGGGCCAGGACTCGCGTGCCGCTCCGGCCGGTTCAGCTGTCGTCGTCGTCGCCGGTCGGAGCGAGAATGATCCCGAAGCGCCAGACGGGCTTGCTCCCTTCTGCGGCAATCCCCTCCGCCAGCAGTCCGAAGCCGTCGCTGATGGGGATGATTCCGGTCGAAGTCAGGCTGAGGAACGAGGAGCGGTCCTCGTTGGTGACCCGTTTGAAGCGGTCGCGGTCGAAGAAGGTGAGTGCCGGGTTGAGGCTGATCGTGAGCGGCGTCCTGGCGTCGGGGTTCGGACGCAGCTCGAGCTCGAAGCCCGCCCCCAGGCGGCCCTGGTGAAGGTAAACGGTCTCCGTCGAGTCACGCAGCGCATTCAGCTTCCACCCGAACTGGCCGTACAGCCGCGTCCTGAGCTGGTCCTGGTCACCACCCCGCGTGTAGGTGGGGTGAAGTCCGAGCGCCAGCCCCTCGGAGGAAAGGAGAAGGGCTTCCGTTGCCGATTCGAGGGAGTCCACGTCGGTGACGATGCGCGAGACGTTCCCCATCAGCGGAATCGCGAGGCCCGCAGGCATCTTTCCCCACGCGAAGTTCTGCAGGACCATCTGGCCGCTGAAAAGGAGATTGTCCGCGAACTCGCCGGAATCCCCGAACTTGTACCCGAGTTGCGAGCCGATCCAGAAGTTCTGCGACGAAACGGCTCGCTGCGCCCTGCCGGACTCGGAGACGCTCATGAGCGCGTTGGGAGACTGGGCGGCCGCTTCCACCACGCCCCAGGCGAGGGTGAGACTCACGACCCAGAGACGACATAGCGCCTTTACCATTGCTGGCTCCTTGGATGAGGTTGCGAGGCGGACGCTCAGGGGACGTCCGCTTCCTGTGCCATGCGAACCGCGCGCACAGCATTCACACGGCCGAACCCATGAGTCCGCGAGTGACCGCTGGCGTCGTAGGGTCCGCCGATCTTGTCACAGGACAGCTTCAAAATCTGGCGAAGATCGCGTGCCGAGAGCTTGGGGTTCACACTCAGGGCGAGAGCCGCAACGCCCGCCGCGCATGGTGCCGCAAAGCTGGTCCCGGTCAGGGTGCCGTATCGGTCTCCTGGAATCGTGCTGAAGACGCGCTTGCCCGGGGCAAGGAGTTCCAGCTTCTCTCCGTGAGCCGACCCATCGTCGGTGTCCCGGTTCGTGGAGCGCCCGACCGCGACCACGTTGGGATGTGAACAGACATCGTCGCGGCTGATGTCGATGTTCTCATTCGATGTTGCCCAGAAAACCAGTGTTCCCAGACCATTGCGGCCGTGACTCACGTTGTTCAGCGCCTCGCGTAGAACGAGAGTGCTTTTCCAGCCGCCGCTCTTCGGTCCAACGCTGCAGGAGATGATATCGGCCCCCGCTCCAGAGGATTCCTTGACCTCCGTCGTGGGCTTGGTCGCATAGCCGATGGCACGGGCGAGCGTGAGCTGGGTTCCCAGTGCGTCTTCGAGGCAGGCAACCAGCATGAGGCTGCATTCGGGTGCGGCGCCGGATCCTCCCAAAGCGTTGTTCTGACGGGCCCCGACCATGCCCGCGCAGAACGTTCCGTGCTTGCTGCGCGGGAACTTCTCCAGGTTGCGTGTGAACTGACCGCCTTTTTCGAAGTAGCCGGAGAATGGCGAGATCCCCGCCCGATAATCCTGGTGAGCCACGTCGAACCCGTTGTCGACGACCGCGACGGTCACACCCGCACCCCGGGTCACTTTCCAGGCTTCCTCGGCACGGACGTCCGCACCGGCCTTGCCGCCTCCGGAGCCGGTGTTCTTCCATTGCCACTGTTTACCAAGATCGGGATCGGAAGCCGTCGCCCTGCCCGGCAGGTGCTCGACGAACACCGGTTCTGCGAACGAAACGGTGCTGTCGCCGCCGAGCTTCTCCACAACCTCCAGGGGATCGGAGGCAGGCGGGAGGGTGAAGACATGGAGGTTTTCGCCGAAGGCGAGGCCCGTCAGCGGTGCAAGACCGGTCCTGGCGACGAAGGCCTGCATCTCCGCGGGTGCGAGGCGGCGGCTGAACTTCACGCACAGCCGATTCGTCCCGATCAGAAGGTGGTCTTCAGCATCCCTGTATACCGGACGCACGGGCCCTGGTGGGGTCCCCAGCAGCTGGTTGGTTGACCAATCGCGCAGTCCTCCTCTCCCATATTGCAGAAATCGAAAGCCTCCCCGATGGAATGGGGCCACGTGCGTGGAACTCAGATCGGATCGCCACCTTGAGGGAGGCAGGGCGCGGAGCAACCCTGCTGCAGCTGAAGTCTTCAGGCGAGTCCAGAAGGGCCTGGATGCCTCGTCACCCCGGAGCACGATCGCCTGCAGGTCGTCGATCCGTTCCAGTTCGGCCATCGCTCCGCCACAGTGGAACCTCACGTACATGGCGGCACGTCGGTGAGTGTGGCAGTAGCGGTCGTCCATGGCGCGTGCGCAGGGGAAGCGCATGCGCAGAATGATCGGGTGAAACCATGAACGCGCCGCCGACCGGCAGCAGGCCGATCACCGCGGCAGGGAATCGTGTCGCGTGCCACGTGCGGCTGCCCTGGGACTGGCCCTTTGGTTCCGCTCGCGCCGATCATCACGCTCGCCACTGCTCTTCTCTCGAAGTCTCTCGAAGTGATCCTCCACTACGCCGCCTCCGGGTAAACTCAGTAGATGGACGTGGTCATCCGATTTCTCCACCGGTCGTTCGGTTCGATGCGGACCCTACCGGAACCCGAACGCCACTTCCACCTCTGCCCGCCGGGGTGACCGCGCGCGACCGCCGTGACACGCTCTGCCTCTTGCCTCCAGTGACGCGATCAACGTTTTTCTTCGGCATGGGGTCTTCTTCACCCGAACCGGCCCTCTTTTACACCGCGCGGAGGTACGAATGAGACGAGCGATCGCGCTGATGGCCGTTCCCCTGCTCGGGGCCGCGGCCGCCTACAACGACGTCGAGATCCGCGAGTGGCCGGTGCCGTGGGCGGAGAGCCGGCCGCGCGACCCGTACGTGGGCCCCGACGGGCGCGTCTGGTTCGTGGGGCAGGTGGGGAACTACGTGGCGTACCTGGACCCGCGCACCGGGCAGTTCCGCCGCTTCGAGCTGGAGGAGCGGGCGCTGCCGCACAACCTGATCGTCGCGCGCGACGGCGCGGTGTGGTACGCGGGGAACGGGAACGGGCACATCGGCCGCCTGGACCCGCGCACCGGGCAGGTGCGCCGCTACCCGATGCCCGACCCGGCCGCGCGCGACCCGCACACGCTCGTCTTCGACCAGCGCGGCGACCTCTGGTTCACGCTGCAGGGCGCCAACATGGTCGGGAAGCTGGAGCCGGCGAGCGGGCAGGTGCGCTTGATCGCGGTGCCCACGCCGCGGGCGCGGCCGTACGGGATCGTGCTGGACGCGCGAGGGCGGCCGTGGCTGAACCTCTTCGGCACCAACAAGCTGGCCACCATCGATCCGGCCACCATGCAGCTCACCGAGATCGCCCTCCCGCGCGAGGCGGCCCGCAGCCGCCGCATCGGGATGACCTCGGACGGGAAGGTGTGGTACGTGGACCACGCGGGCGGATACCTGGGGCGCTACGACCCGGCCACGCGCCAGTTCAAGGAGTGGCAGATGCCCGGCGGCGCCGGGTCACGCCCCTACGCGATGGCGGTGGACGACCAGGACATGCTCTGGGCGGTGGAGACGGGCTCGCAGCCGAACCGCTTCGTCGGCTTCGATCCCAGGACGGAGCAGTTCACCAGCCCCGCGCCGATCCCCAGCGGCGGCGGCACGGTGCGGCACATGTACTTCCACCGCCCCGCGCGCGAGATCTGGTTCGGCACCGACGTCAACACCATTGGCCGGGCGAAGCTGCCTTGAACGGCGAGTGCGTGAGTGCGTGAGTGCGAAAGTGCGAAAGTACGCGGGTGAAGGGATGAAGCTCTGGAGAGTCTCGGCCGCGCTCGCCGTTGCGGCGATCGGTTTCGCGGGGATCGCCATCCCGGTGCGGGGCGCGCGGGGGGCGTTCCCGGACGGGCCGCCCCCGGGGTTCACCGGCGGCTTCGGCGAGCCGACCTGCGCCCAGTGCCACATGGGCGAGGCGCTCAACGAGGCGGGCGGGACGCTGTCGCTCGCAGGCATCCCCGACGCCTACCGCCCCGGCGAGCCCTACCGGATCACCGTCTCCCTCGCGCGCGGCGACCTGCAGCGGGGCGGCTTCGAACTCTCGGCGCGCTTCGCGGACGGAGCGGCGGCGGGGCGCCAGGCGGGAAGCTTCCGCGCGCCGGACGAGCGGGTGAAGGTGGTGGAGGGCACGCCCAGCGGCGTGCAGTATGCCGGCCACGCGCGCCCGGGCGTCCAGCCCGCCGCGCCGGGGCGGATCGAGTGGACCGTCGAGTGGACGGCGCCCGCCTCCGCGGCGGGGTCCGTCGTCTTCCACGCCGCCGCCAACTCCGCCAACGGCGACGAATCGCAGTTCGGCGACCTGGTCTACACCCTCGAGAAGGTCGTGAAGGCAGGACCATAGCCGACGCGGTTCGCCGTCTCCGCCCGGAAAGCGCGAGGGGCGCCTGAATTTCAGGCGCCCCTCGGCGATTTTGTGGAACGGCAGTGCCGGGTGGGATCGGCGGGACGCGCGGCCTCAGGCGCCCGCGCCGGCGAGCGCGGGGACGTCGGTGTAGAGCGGGAGCGAGACGGTGAAGGTGGTGCCCTTTCCGGGCGTCGACTCCACGTCCAGCTTGCCGCCGTGCCCCTCCACGATGTCGCGGCAGATGGCGAGCCCCAGCCCCATCCCCTTCCCCTTGGTGGAGACGAACGGCTGGAAGACGCGGTGCAGGTTCTCGGGCTCGATCCCGGGGCCGTTGTCGATCACGCGCGCCTCGGCGTTGCCGCCCGCGCGCGCCACCGTGAGCCAGAGCCGCGGGTCGGGCTGGCCGTCCATCGCCTCGCGGGCGTTGCGCACCAGGTTGTCGAACACCTGCCGCAGGTAGTAGACGTCGGCGTAGACCGTGGCCTCGCCGATCCCGCTGGCGTCCACCCTGAGGCCCGTCTCCGCCGACTCGCGCGCCTCGTGGCCGGCCACCTGGCGCACCACGTCGTCCAGGCGCACGGGGCGCCGGTTGAGCGCGCGCCTGGCGCCGCTGGCATACACCGAGAGCTCGTCGAGCATCGCCACCAGGCGCTGGCTCTCGCCCACGATGGCCTCGCACACCTCGCGGCGCTGCGACTGCTCCGAGACGATGCGCTCGTCCTGGAGGATGTCGGCGTGCAGCACGATGGTCTGCAGCGGGTTCTTGATCTGGTGCAGGATGCGCGCGGTGGCCGTGCCGATGGCCGCCAGCTTCTCCTCCTCCGCGCGGCGCCGGTCGCTCCTGCGCAGGAGCGCGAAGATCACCCCGGTGGTGAACACGATCACGCTCACCACCACGATGACGGCGACGGCGAAGAGCACCTGCGAGTTCTCGCCCGCGGCGGGGTCCGCCTGAAGGATCATGCCTGGGAAGAAAAGGGCGGGGGCCGCCGCGGCCGGCGGGTGGAGCCGGCCGGGCGCTCAGTCGTCGGGCGACTCGTCGGGGTTGCGCGAGAGCGAGAAGGCGATCACCTCGCCGGCGTCGTCGCCCTCGGGGACCACCGTCTCCACGATGATGCGGCGCACCACGTGCCGCACGTCGTCGATGATCACCTCGAAGTCGAGGCCCAGCTCCGGGGCGTTGATGTGCGTGCGCACCCGGCGCCCCGGCTCGGCGGCCGGCGGGTCGGGGTTGCGCAGCAGGGTCTTGGTGGACTGGCGCCCGCTGTCCAGCCCGCGCGTCACCTTCACGTGTCGGAACCAGTCGGGCTGGTACCCCACCATGTAGGTGCGGCCGCGCTGGTCCTCGCCCCGGCCCTCTCGGTTGTGCCGTGCCATCGCCTCAGCTCCGTCAGTCGCGCGTTGCGACGATCCGTCCGGAATCTCCCTCGTGCCGCGGCCGTTTGTCAAGGAGCGTACCGCGCCGCGGCGCGGGCTGGAGCGCACGAAGCGGACGATGCGTACACCCCTTTGTTTTCAGGGATTTCCGCGTGGGCGGCGGTGGTACGGCGTCGTCCGGGCCGGGGCGCGCATTCCCCGCCCGCAGTCCCACCCGCGCCCCAGCGTGGGACACCGGTGCGGCACCGGCCGGCCTGCTTCGCGCCGAATGGTTCGGAAGGCTCTCTCGGGGTAGTTGAAGTGCGAGAGTGCGAGAGTGCGAGAGTGCGAGAGTCAGCCTGCATCCACCACTTTCGCACTCAGCACTTTCGCACTTCGGTTTGGGCGTGTCCCTCCGCTGCGCTCTGGGCCGGGCTGCGCGCGCGGTAGGGCAGCAAACAACGCTGCCCAACCGCGCCGGGCCCGCGTCGGCCGAAACTGCCCGGCCGCCCCGGTCTGGCCCTCCGGGCGCGCATCCCTCACGCGGCCGCCGCATCCCGCGTGGGTTCCCGCGATGGGTACCCGACGCGAGCCGTCCTGGGATCCGTACCGCAGCCGACGTTTTCCGACACGGGATGCGCGGCGCCTCCGCGGCCGGCCCAGGCGCGCGGCAACGTCCGGAGACCGGCGCGGCGCCGGGGTATGCGGTCGCGGGGGCCGTCTGGACCGGGTCTAAGATTAAGGAATCGTAAGAGTTGTGTTAGTGAGCCGGGCTCATGGCACCTGGCGCGCTCCGGCGGGTATCTCCCCCGCATCAGACCGCCGCGAAAGGTTGGGCGCCGCGCCTTGAAAAGCGATACAGGGCAAGACGTTGCGCGCGCGTGTGGCGGGAGCGTGGCCCGGTTCGTGCGCGCGGGCCGGTCGAACCGACACCAGGGACAGCGGCAACATTCCGCGGCGCCAGGCCGGAAACCCGCCAAACGTTTGGTCTTGCGCGGGAAAAAAGCGGTCGTTAGGTTGCGCGTACCGTCTCACAGCCAAGACCGCCTATCCGGCTCAGGGCGCGGGTGCGCCTCCTCCCTGGTCTCTTTTCCCAGCTTCATCGGAACAATTCCAGCGGACGCGGCGGCAGCGGGCCCCGTGGGCCGCGGTATCGCATAGACACATTCGGAGCCAGTCGTGGACATCACAGCCATCAAATCCAAGAGCATCGCCGAGCTGCACGAGATGGCGGAAGGGCTCAACATCTCGAACTACTCGGGGCTCCGTAAGCAGGACCTCATCTACCGCATCGAGCAGAACCTGCTCGACAGCGAGGTGGTGCTGCGCGGCGAGGGCGTGCTCGAGGTCCTGCCCGAGGGGTACGGCTTCCTCCGCTCGCAGGACTGGAACTACCTGTACGGGCCCGACGACATCTACGTCTCGCCCAGCCAGATCAAGCGCTTCGACCTGCGCACCGGCGACACCGTGCTGGGGCAGGTGCGCCCGCCCAAGGAGGGCGAGCGCTACCTGGCGCTGCTCAAGGTGGAGCGGGTCAACGGCGACGAGCCTGAGAAGGCCAAGCACCGCATCGCCTTCGACAACCTGCGCCCGCGCTACCCCGACGAGCGGGTGCACCTGGAGGCCGCCTCGGGCGACCTGTCGATGCGGGTGATGGACCTGATCGCGCCGCTCGGCAAGGGGCAGCGCGGCCTGATCGTGGCGCCCCCGAAGGCGGGCAAGACGATCCTGATGCAGAAGATCGCCAACGCCATCACCGAGAACCACCCGGAGGTGCACCTCATCGTGCTGCTCATCGACGAGCGCCCCGAGGAGGTCACCGACATGCAGGAGAACGTGAAGGCCGAGGTGATCTCGTCCACCTTCGACGAGCCGGCCGACCGGCACACGCAGGTGGCCGAGATGGTGCTGGAGAAGGCCAAGCGCCTGGTGGAGCACGGCCGCGACGTGGTGATCCTGCTGGACTCCATCACCCGCCTGGCGCGCGCCTACAACGTGGTGGTGCCGCACTCCGGGAAGATCCTCTCCGGCGGCGTGGACGCCAACGCGCTGCACAAGCCCAAGCGCTTCTTCGGCGCCGCGCGCAACATCGAGGAGGGCGGCTCTCTCACCATCGTGGCCACCGCGCTCATCGAGACCGGCAGCCGCATGGACGAGGTGATCTTCGAGGAGTTCAAGGGCACCGGCAACATGGAGCTCGCGCTCGACCGGCACATCGCCGACAAGCGCATCTTCCCGGCGATCGACCTGAACCGCTCGGGGACGCGGCGCGAGGACCTGCTGCTGAACGAGCTGGAGCTGACGCGGGTGTACCTGCTGCGCAACTTCCTCTCCGACATGCCTCCGGCCGAGGCCATCGACTTCCTGCTCAACCGCATGCGGAAGACGAAGAACAACAAGGAGTTCCTCGACTCGATGGCGAAGGGCTGATCCGCTCTCGCCCGCCGCCGTCGAACGTGCGAAGGCCGGCCCCGTGCCACGGGGCCGGCCTTCGTTGTTTAGTGCTTTAGTCCTTAGTGCTTAGTCCTTAGTGGGATCGTGCGGGGCCGTCCCTCGCGCACGATCCCACTAAAAGACTAAGCACTAAGGACTAACACACTTGCAGTTCAAGCCGTCAGCCCCGCGTACGTGGGATGCGTCACCAGCTCGCCGTCGGTGACCACCTGGCGGTCCCAGGGGTAGACCACGAGCTGGTCGGTCTCCAGCGCGAAGTAGTTGGGGCGGTAGCCGCCCGGGCGCACGAAGCTGGTGGCGGTGCGCACGTCGGCCGGGCCCACCTCGCGCACGGCGGCCAGCGCCAGGCGTAGCGTGTCGCCGCTGGTGGTGATCTCGTCCACGATCAGCACGCGGCGCGCTTTCGCCTCCACGGGCGTGGGCGAGAGCACCCGCGGGGACGCCTGCAGCCGGGCGCCGTCGCGGCGCGAGATCTTCATCGACTCGAAGTCAGCGTGCAGCATGGCCGCCACGGTGGCCGCGGGGATCACGCCCGCCGTGGCGATGCCGATCACCAGGTCCGGCCGGTAGTCGCGCGCCACGCGCAGCGCCAGCACCCGGCTCAGCTCGCCGAACAGCTCCCACGAGAGCTCCATCGTCCCCTGGGTGCCGGCGAAGGCGGGCGGGCGGGCGCTGAATGCGTTGTTCGGCATGGGACCTCCCTGGGCCGGGTTCGAGACGAGGGGGCCTGCATGTTACAAGTTCCGTTCCGTTCAGGGAAGGAAACTCTTGTAACGGACAGGGGACAGTGGACAGGTTACAGGGGACAGCCTGCATGCTCGTCGCCGTCCCGTCGGCCAGCGGACGCGCAGGATACGCTCCCCGGTCCGCGCGCCGCAGGGAGTTCTACGCTTCGGCCGTCCCGACGGTCCACCTGACCCGCTGACTTCGCGCCTGCGATGGATTCCACCTCCTCCACGTCCGCCGGCTACAGCGGGACGCCGCTGCCGAAGAAGCTCGGGATCAAGCCCGGCCACCGCGTGCGCTTCGACCACGCGCCGCCGGGCTTCGCGGCCGCGCTGGGCGAGCTGCCGCCGGACGTCGCGGTGCTCGCGGACGGCGAGGAGTCGGCGGGGCTGGACCTGGTCGTCTTCTTCACCACCGCCGCGGACCAGCTGCGCGCGGAGTACGCCCGCCTGGCGCGCTCGCTCTCGCCCGCGGGGATGCTGTGGGTCGCCTGGCCGAAGAAGGCGTCGCGGGTTCCCACCGACCTCACCGAGGACGTGGTGCGCGCCGTCGCGCTGGAGAACGGGATGGTCGACACCAAGGTCTGCGCCATCGACGCCACCTGGTCGGGGCTGCGCCTGGTCTACCGCCTCGAGGACCGCCCGCCGCGGTAGACCTCCCGATGCGAATCCCCGCCTGCGTCCTGCTCCTCCCGCTCCTCGCGTCTCCCGCCTGCTCGGGCGAGGCGCCCGCCGCCGACGCGTACGAGACGCCGCTCGTCTCCACGTTCCGCACCACCCCGGGCTTCCGCTGGAGGCGCGTCGACGCGCCGAAGCTGCGCGTCTACGTGCAGCCGGGCTCGTACGCGGCGCGGCACGCGGCCGAGCTGGCGGCGCTGGCGGCCCGGGCGCGCGCGGACGCCTACCGGCTGCTGGAGCTGGGGGAAGACGGGCGCACGCTCCACGTTTTCTACGTCGAAGACCGCGCGCAGATGGGCCGGCTGACGGGCCAGGCCGTGCGCGGCGGCACCGCGTACCCGGAGGAGCGCGTCGCCGTCGTCGCCGCGAGCGCCAGGCGGAGGCCGTCCGCGCGCCACGAGGCGATGCACGCCGTCTCGATCGGCGCCTGGGGCCGCTCGCCGGCGGGGGACTGGGTGCAGGAGGGCGTGGCGGTGCTCGCCGAGGGGACGTGCGGGCCGTACGACCTGGAGACCGTGGCCGCCTTCCTGGTGCAGAGCGGTCGCGCGCTGCCGCTGGACCGCCTCACCGGCGCCTTCCGCGCGCAGGACGACCTGACGGCGTACCTCCAGGCCGGCGGCCTGCTCGGCCACCTCCGCGCGCGGCACGGGACCCGCGCCGTGCGCGCGCTGTGGACGGGCGGCCCCGCGGCGCTGGAGCGGGCGGCCGGGCGCCCGCTCGCCGACGTCGAGCGCGACTGGCGGCGGGAGATGGCGGCCGCCCCGCCGCGCGAGGTGGACTGGGCCACGCTGTCGGAGGCCGGCTGCGGCTGGCGCGGACGGTAGGGGGCGCGTACAATCCGCGCGGTCGATTCAGCCCACCGGGAACGATGGCAGACGCAGACCTCCGCGCCCGCGCCGACGAGCGCTTCGAGCGCGCCCTCCAGGAATCCGGTGCGCGCGACCCGCGCGACTTCTACCGCACGCAGCTGCGCGACCTGAAGGCGGCCAGCCCCGACGCGTACCGCCGGGCGCTGGCCTACTACGAGGATCGCCTGATCCCCGCCGTGGCCGACGAGTCGTCGGACCCGCTGGAGGAGTGGACGGAGTACGGCCGCGTGCTGGCCACGCTGGCGGCCCCCGGCCGCACGGTGCAGATCGACGCGAGCGGCCGCTCCACCGACTACGCCCGCCCCGCCCCCCGCGACGCCCTGGTGCTGCACCTCCCCGAGAGCACGTCGCGCCCGGCCGTGATTGTCGCCCTCCCCGCGAAGATGACCCCCGCCCAGCGCGCCAACTACGACCTGCTGGTGCGGCAGGCGCAGGCGCTTTAGCTCACCTTCAGGAAAATCCGGCAAGCCCTGGCGGCTGTGGAGCGAGGGCTTGCGCGAGTCGTTCGCTTTCGTCAATTTAAGTACTGCACGTCCACTTTGCGTGATCCACGCTCCTTCGTTTGAATGGACCGGCCTCTTCTGCTGTACTCCGCCAGCACGTGGCTGGCGCACGCGATCGCGGAGCGGTTCTACGGTGGGATCCACTACGCGTGGTGCAGCCCGCACTTCGACGGGACCACTGCGGCGCGACATGTGAACGTGCCGCCGACCGCCAGCCCGGCCGAGATCTACCGGAACCTGGCGGACGAATGCCGCAGGGGCGAGCGCCACAGCGACGCGATCAAGCGCAACCGCGGCGGCATCATGCGTGGAGCGAGGATGAAGCGCGAGAAGGGGTTCATCACCCCGGCGCGATTCGCGGAGATCGATCAGATCGTGGAATCGGCAGTCACATGGGAGTTCCGGCCCGTGCTCTACGTCATCCCGTTCGACCGGGTGAGCGGCATCGCATTCGAGGTTCCCGTTTCCGAGCGGGCGCATCCGCTCTCCGTGGAGTACCGGGTGGAGGTTCTGCCCAGGGGCTGTTTCGACATCATCGAATTCAGGAGTTGAGACGATGTTCGAGAAACTGCGAAACGCTTCGGAAGACATCGTGATCTACGTGATCTACGATGCGATGCTCCGGCTCTACGAGCGCGAGCGCTTCCGGAGCCCCGGGCTGCGGGAGATCCTGCTGCGTGACCGCGCGCAGATGTCCGCGTCGGCGATCGGGAACGCGGAGCGCGCGGCCCAGGTGGCCGAGGCCTTCGCCGACGTCCTCGCCGAGATCGAGGAGCGCGAGGGGACGCCGGTGCCGGAGTTGTCGCAGGAGCGGGCCTCGTATTACACCCAGGAGCTCAGCAGTATCCTCGACGAACGGCTGAGAGCGGCGCGGCCGCACCGCGACCCGCGCCGGGGACGCGAGCTGCTGGAGGAACTCCGCAGGGATTACGGACGCGTCGCCGCCTGACGCCAGCCTCACCCTCGCTCGTCTTATGCAACGGCCGCGGATGAACCGCGGCCGTTGCTGCATCCGGGTCCGGCGTCCGTCCCTATGCGCCCGCTCCTCTCTTGCCGCGGCCCACCACCCGCCCCAACTTCCGCTCTCCGACACCCACGCGAAGGAGTAGCTGGACGTGCAGGCGCTAGTCATCATCGGGCACGGGTCGCACCTGAACGCGGACTCGAGCGCGCCCGTCTACCGGCACGCGGAGGCGATCCGGCGGACGGGCGCCTTCGACGAGGTGCGCGAGTGCTTCTGGAAGGAAGAGCCCTCCATGCGCGAGGTGTTCGACCTCGTCGAGTCGGGGGACGTCTACGTGGTCCCCCTCTTCATCTCCGAGGGCTACTTCACCGAGGAGGTGATCCCCCGCGAGCTGGGGCTCTCGGGCCCGGCGCCCTCCGTCACCCACAAGCTGGGCAAGACCGTCCGCTACACCCTCCCCGTCGGCACGCACCCGTCGATGGCGGGGATGATCCTGCGCCGCGCCGAGGAGTCGGCGGGGCTCTCTGGCGAGGAGGCGAAGCGGGCCGGACTCGTCATCATCGGCCACGGGACGGAGCGCAACAGCAACTCGGCCGAGGTGATCTACCGCGTCACCCGCGAGGCGGCGGCGGCCGGGGTCTTCGGCCACGTGCGGACCGGCTTCCTGGACCAGGCGCCGGAGGTGGGCGAGGTGCTGGAGGCGATGGAGGAGCGGCGGGTGGTGCTGGTCCCCTTCTTCGTGGCCGAGGGGTGGCACACGCAGGAGACCATTCCCGACGACCTGGGGCTCAACCGCCCGGCCGTGAGCCACGTGACCGAGCAGGACGGGCGCACCATCTACTACGCCGACCCCGTGGGCACCTTCCCCGAGGTGGCCGAGATCGTCGTCCAGCGCGCGCGCGAGGCCGGGGCGCGGCTCTCCGAGCGCCTGGGCCTGCGCGAGGCGGCCGGTGTCTGACACGCCGGAGGCACGCGGCGCGCACGCCCCCGGCGGGGTGGCCCAGGCGCGCCGGGCGCTGGCCGCCTGGGTGGACGAGGCGGGCCCGGCGGGGCGCGTCTTCCTCCAGGCGCGGCTCCTGGCGACGGCGCCCGGCCGCTACGAGGTGCGCCACCGCCGCGACGTGCACCGCTCCCCGCAGTCGCTGGAGTGGGTGACCCCGGACCCCTTCTTCGCGCGGCGGATCGCGCAGACCACCAGCGCGGGCGAGCACCGGCCGCTCAAGACCTCGCCCAACCTGCGGCAGGGGTGGGCGCTGGTGGACCTGGACGAGCGCGGGCTGTGGACGGCGCTCGACTACCTGTACCCGGCGTGCGCGGCGCACTGGCACGCGGGGCGCACGGGCGCCCTGCGCGTTACCCACTGGCGCGAGACGGCGGGCCGGCAGAGCGGCATCTACGCGCCCGTGAAGCTCTTGGCGGATGACGCGGTGCGCCTCGCGGCGCGCGCCTGCTGCGCCGACGCCGTCTGCCTGCGCCGCGTGGCGTGGGAGATCGACGCCGGCACGCCGCTGGGCCTGGGTGAAGAGGGGCCGGTCGACGGCGACGCGCGGGTGCCGTGCCCCGAGGCGTGTTCGATGTTCGTCTCCCTGGCGCGCCAGGTGCTCACGATCGAGCGCTCGCCGCGCACCGACGTTCCCGGGCTGGGGCCGATGGCGCCCGAGGAGCTGGCCCAGGTGCGCGCGGTCGTCGCCGCGGCGGCGGACGGGACGCTCGGCCGCGCGCGCGAGGGCGACTTCGAAGACCCCACCAACCTGCGCCGCATCCGCTACCTCGACTGCAGGCTGCAGGGGACAGGGAACAGGGGACAGCCTGCTTCGACTGCGGAGGATGGAGAATAGGAGCCGGGGAGGCGGCGATCGGTGTTGCCGGCTGTCCCCTGTAACCTGTCCCCTGTCCCCTTCTTTTCCCGAGGTGAGACGATGACCGAAACGACCGCCGCCGCCACCGGCACCACCATCGCCTGCACCCGCTTCGAGCTGCGGCCGGGGGACGGCGGGCCGCCGGTGCGCGGGGACGTGCGGGTGAAGGCGGGGACCAGGCCGAAGAGCGCGGTGGTGGTCTGCCATGGGTTCAAGGGGTTCCGCACCTGGGGCCCGTGGCCCGCGCTGGCGAAGGCGCTGGCCGCGCACGGGCACGCGGCGGTCACCTTCGACTTCTCGCGCAACGGGGTGGGGGCCGACGGGGTGGACTTCTCGGCGCTGGAGCTGTTCCGCGAGAACACGCACTCGCGCAACCTGGACGAGATCCGCATGGTGCTGGACGCGCTCGAGGCCGGGCGCCTGACGGAGCGCCGCCCGAAGCGCGTGGGGCTCTTCGGCCACTCGCGCGGGGGCGGCGAGGCGGTGCTCACGGCCGCCGTGGACCCGCGCCTCGACACGCTGGTCACCTGGGCGGCGATCGCCAGCGTCCCGGGGCGCTGGACCGAGGAGCAGGTGGCGCGCTGGCGCCGGGGCGAGGACGTGCTGATCGAGAACGCCCGGACCAGGCAGCAGATGCCGATCGCGCCGGACTACTGGGTGGACTTCGTGGAGCACCGCGACCGGCTGGACATCGGCGCGGCCGCGGCGGAGGTGGCCGTCCCCTGGCTGATCGTGCACGGCGACGCCGACGAGACGGTGCCGGTGGACGAGGGGCACGCCCTGTTCGCCGCGGCGGGCGAGAACGCCGAGCTGCTGGTGATCGAGGGCGCCGACCACACCCTCGGGGCGAAGCACCCGTACGCGGGCGCCAGCGACGCGCTGCGCACGGCCGCCGAGGCCACGCTGGCGTGGTTCGACACGCATCTTGCGTAGCGTTCGAACGTCCGTCCGAATTCCGGGTGGACAAGCCGGGGCGGGGTCGCTATTCTTCCGCCCGGCGGCCTCCGCGGCGCCCTGACGCAGCCTCGAACCGAACCGAACGAACCTCCGGAGCGCAGATATGCCGTACGTGATCACCGAGCCCTGCATCGGCACCAAGGACGCCAGCTGCGTCGAGGTCTGCCCGGTCGACTGCATCTACGAGGCGGAGGACCAGTACTACATCAACCCCGACGAGTGCATCGACTGCGGCGCCTGCGAGCCGGAGTGCCCCGTGCAGGCCATCTTCCCCGACACCGACGTGCCGCCGGAGTGGACCAGCTACATCGAGAAGAACCGGGTCCTCTCCGACAAGTAGCCGTTCCGTCCGCACCGGACGGCGAGAAGGGGCGCATCCCGAGGGATGCGCCCCTTCTCGTACAGGAGCACGCCGGTGCGCGTGGCCGCGTCAGCGGTGGCTGTTGCGCCACCCCATGACCATGCCGTAGTACCCGTTGTCGGGGTCGCCGCCGCGCCTCAGCACGCGGTCGACGGTGCCGGGGCCGCGGTTGTAGGCCGTGAGCGCCAGCTCGGCGTTGCCGTCGTACTTGTCCAGCAGGTCCCGCAGGTAGCGGAAGCCGATGCGCAGGTTCGTCTCCGAGTCGCGCAGCTGGCCCGCGGTGACGCCGGGCTTCAGCCAGCGCGCGGTGGCCGGCATGAGCTGCGTGAGGCCGATGGCGCCCACGTGGCTGGTCGCGCGGTCCTTGAAGCCGCTCTCGGTCTTCACCAGGCCGAAGGCGATCTCGGGGTCGATGCGGTTGTCGACGGCCGCCTCGACGATCAGCCGCGCCAGGCGCGGCGACACCTCGAAGCCCTTGCGGCGGTACTTCTCGGCCAGCTTCTCGGCCGAGGCCAGCCGGGGCTCGGCCTTCGGCTTCGCGGCGGGCTTCCTGACCTGGACGGCCACGCGGATCGGCTTGGCGACCACCACGGGCGCCAGGTTCATGGCCACCGACCCGAGCGTGGCGCCGCCCTCCAGCGGGTTCGGGCGCTCCTGGTAGCCCGCCTTGCCCACGGCCACGGCCACGCCCTGCAGCGCCGCCACGCCCACCAGCATCCCCCGCACCCACCGCGAGCGCAGGAGCGAGCGAGTATCGTTGCTGAGCCGCGACCTGTCCGCCGCGGTAGAGATCCCATGCTTATTCACCGGCATGTCTCCTGTCTGGGCCACGGAAAATGCGGCAGCATCGAGATAGCCGCCGCACTCGCCATAGTCGGCATTCAACATGGACGACAATTATAAAACACTTAACCCATTGTGTCAACCTCACTTGGCGAATTCCTACGCCAGTGTGGGGAGAAATCCAGCGCCAGCACTGGATTCTGCTGACATTCACACAGATGTTTGCAGGGAAATCGCGCCCGAAGAGGAGCCGAATAAACGAATTTCATGGCCGGAATGACGTTCATCTACATTGCAGGCAAGCCCTCACCCGCCGCCTTAGAGCGGCAACCCTCTCGCAACTTCGGGAGGGTGGACTTTACGGGGTCGGTGCGGGGAGCGGGGTTCTCGTAGGGGCGAGGCATGCCTCGACCGGGCGGATGCCATTACATGCGCGGCAGGCGGCTTCTTGCGCCGATGCCACCGGTGCTCGGACTCGCAGGCTCGCCCCTACGGAACTCATCTCCGCGACGAGACCCCCGCGTGAGGGATGCGCGCCCGACAGGGCCGGGACGCCGCCGCCACAGGGGTATCGTGGCGGCGGCGGCCCGGCGCGGTTGGGCACAGTCGTATCGTGCCCTACCGCGCGCGCAGCCCGGCCCGGAGCGCAGCGGAGGGACACGCCCAAAACCGCAGTGCGAAGTGCGAGGTGCGAAGTGCGGAGAGGGTGAATGGGGCGGCGGGGGGCGGTTACTGCATCGTTGCGTTACGGCGGGGCGTCACACGATGGAGACGGAGACACGCGACGAAACGACACAGGGCGCGGACGTCCCAGTTGGGACACCCGCGCCCCGGAGGATCACCCTCCCGGTGCGGCCTGGAGTGCCGGCTCAGAGGCCGGCGGCGCGAAGCTGCTCCAGGTCGACGGCAGCCGGAGAGTGCTCGGGCCTCTTTTCCTTGTCCCGGCCCGGCTCTTCCTGACGCTGGCGGACGATGGTGAGGCTGGCCACGATGGCTGCGATGGCGATGAGACTGACACCCAAGGTGCGGATAGGCGCCTCCTCGTGGGGGTGGGAAGCAGCGCATCGAGCCGTGCGCCGCGGGGCGGAATCGGCAGTTTCCGTGCCGGGTCCTTTGTCAAGAGAAACAACGTTTTTGCACGCGGTTTCCTGACATCTCCCCGTCCACTCCGCCAACCTCCGCGCGCGTGGCGGCGGCGCTCCGGGCGCTTGCTTCCGGACGCGCCGCGCCGCATCTTCCGCAGCCTCGTCATCCCCCTGCCACGCGATCCGGGCCCGATGAGCGACGCTGGACGCTTCCGCGACCCCGAGGGACGCTTCGACCTGGCGGTGCCGCCCGGGTGGTCGGCCGCGCCCGACGAGGACGGCGACGGGGTGGAGGTGTGGAGCGAGGACGGCGAGGGGACGCTGCACCTGGTGGGGTTCGCGGCGGACGAGGACGACTTCCCCGACCCGGCCGAGGAGCTCTACGCGTTCCTGGAAGACCGCGGCGTGGAGCTGGAGGAGGACGAGGTGGAGGACGTGCCGCTCGCGGGCGGGGCGGAGATGGCGCTCTGCGAGTTCGTGAGCGAGGACGAGGACGAAGGGGAGGCGCTGTACTGGATGGTGGCGGTGGCGACGGCGCCGGGCGCGGTGGCGTTCGCCACGTACTTCTGCCCCGCGGGGCGCGAGGAGGCGGAGCGCGGGGCGGTGCGCGCCGCGCTGGGCTCGCTGCGGCTCGGCGCGGGCGGGTGAGACGACTTTCCAGACGCGAGGAGGGGCGGGCGATGGGACTGAAGGTGGGCGAGCAGGCGCCCGACGTGGCGCTGCCTTCGCACGAGCACAAGCACGTGTCGCTGGCGGAGCTGTGGAGCGAGCGGCCGCTGGTGGTGCTCTTCTTTCCGCTGGCGTTCTCCAGCACCTGCACGGAGGAGCTGTGCACGGTGCGCGACGACCTTGCATCTTACAACGGCCTGAACGGGCGCGTGGCGGCCGTCAGCGTGGACTCGCCGTACGTGCTGCGCCGCTTCCGCGAGGAACTCGGGGCGGACTACCTGTTCCTCTCGGACTTCAACCGCGAGGCGAGCCGGGCGTTCGGGGTGCTGCGCGAGGCGCCGGTGGGGCCGGGGCTCCGGCAGGCGTCGGACCGCGCGGCGTTCGTGATCGGCACCGACGGGGTGGTGCGCTACGCCTGGCACGAGACGAACCCCAGCCTGCTGCCGCCGTTCGAGGAGATCAAGCAGGCGCTGGCGGCATAGCTTCGTCGGGGGATGAATTCGCTGCAACGACCACACGATGTCCGCCTGCGCGGATGGTCGGGCGAATAAATTCGCTGCAACAACTACACGAAGTCCGCCTGCGCGGACTAACGGGCTGCGCCCGCGCGCTTCGCGCCCCGCGGGAGAGACCGGGGCGGCGGCAAGGTGAGGTACGGCGATAGAAAGTCAAAGATCGCGAAAAGGCCGGCGCTCAATGTGAGCGCCGGCCTTTGCGCATCGGCGGGAGCGTCGAACACCTGAGCACTTCGCACTCAGCACTTCGCACTTCGGGGTTATACCAGATTGCCGAGCATTGTTCTGGTTCCGAACAGATTGGAATCACACAGAGGACACAGAGAACACGGAGGAACTGAAGACGCGATTGAAGTTTCTCTGTGTCCTCTGTGTCCTCTGTGTCCTCTGTGTGATGCTCTATCAGAAAGCTGTACCCGAACGATGCTCTGCAAAGTGGTATGAGCTGCATGCCTCGCGCGCAGAGCCAGCAGAGTCGGCAGAGCGCCTCGCCGTTCTCTGCTGACTCTGCTGTTCCGCGTGAGATCGAACGGCGACTACCCCACGAGCGAAGGCCGGACCTCGCATGCTCCCGAGGTCCGGCCTCCTCCGTCACAGGCTGCCCGCGCGGGCGTGTCTCACGCGTGGTAGTTCGGCGCCTCGCGCGTGATGGTCACGTCGTGCGGGTGGCTCTCGCGCAGTCCCCCGCCGGTGATGCGCATGAACTGCGGCTCGGTGCGCAGCGCCTCGATGTCGGCGCACCCCAGGTACCCCATCCCCGCGCGCAGGCCGCCGACCAGCTGGTACAGGGTGTCCGAGGCGGCGCCCTTGTAGGGGACGCGCCCCTCGATCCCCTCGGGGACGAACTTGGCGGCGCCGGCGGACTGGTCCTGGAAGTAGCGGTCGGCCGAGCCCTCCTGCATGGCGCCCAGGCTCCCCATCCCGCGCACGATCTTGAAGCGGCGCCCCTCCAGCAGGAAGCTCTCGCCCGGGCTCTCCTCGGTCCCTGCCAGCATGGAGCCCATCATCACCGCGTGCGCCCCCGCGGCCAGCGCCTTTACGATGTCGCCCGAGTACTTGATCCCCCCGTCGGCGATCACCGGCACCCGGCCGGCCGCGCCCTCCACCGCGTCGATCACCGCGGTGAGCTGCGGCACGCCCACCCCGGTGACCACCCGCGTGGTGCAGATGGAGCCCGGCCCCACCCCCACCTTCACCGCGTCGACCCCGCGCTCCACCAGCGCCTCGGCCCCCTCGCGCGTGGCCACGTTCCCGGCGACGAGCTGCACGTCGGGGAGCGCCTCGCGGATGCGCGAGACGGCGTCCAGCACGCCCACCGAGTGCCCGTGCGCGGTGTCGATCACCAGCACGTCCACGTCGGCCTCCACCAGCGCGCGCGCCCGCTCCAGGTCGCGCGTGGGGTGCGCGCCGACCGCCGCGCCCACGCGCAGCCGCCCGCGCTCGTCCTTGCAGGCGTTGGGGAACTGCGCCCGCTTGCGCACGTCCTTCACGGTGATGAGCCCGCGCAGCCGCCCGCCCTGGTCCACCACCGGGAGCTTCTCGATGCGGTGCTGGTGCAGCACCTTCACCGCGTCGTCGAGCGAGGTGCCCACCGGCGCGGTGATCAGCCGGTCGGAGCCCGTCATCAGCTCGAACACCGGCCGGTCCAGGTCGGTCTCGAACTGCAGGTCGCGGTTGGTGATGATCCCGATCAGCCGCCCTTCCTCGTCCACCACCGGCGCGCCGCTCACCGAGTAGCGCTCCATCTGCCGCAGCACCTCGCGCAGGGTGGCGTGCGGGGTGGTGGTGATCGGGTCCTCGATCATCCCGCTCTCGGAGCGCTTCACCCGGTCCACCTCGCCGGCCTGGCGGTCGACGGGCATGTTCTTGTGGATGATGCCGATCCCCCCCTCGCGGGCCATGGTTATGGCCATGCGGCTCTCGGTGACGGTGTCCATCGCCGCCGAGACCAGGGGGACGGCCAGGTCGATCTTCCGGGTGAGCCGGCTCCTGACGCTGGTCTCGGCCGGGTGCACCAGCGAGCGGCGCGGCACCAGCAGCACGTCGTCGAAGGTGAGCCCCTCGCCCGCGAAGCGGGGCGGGAGCGCGTCGCGCAGGGTCATCGCGCCTCCTGAATACGCAGAGCCCGCCTGTCTGCGCTTCCCTCGCGGGAGGAGACGGCGGGCGTGTGGTTGGTCCGGTTCTGTGGTTCCATGGGGGAATTTATCCCGCCCCCGCGGGAAATGTCAACTGCGAGAGCGAAGTGCGAGGTACGGTCTGGTACCACTCCTGGAATCGCGCCTGGTCCGCCCCGAAGAAGAGCCGGCTCCCCTGCGAGGGAGCCGGCTTTCGTTCGTCCCGGCCGGGCGAGGCCGTGACTAGCGCCGCCGTCCCAGCAGGCCGCGCACGGGCTCGGGGAGGAAGGAGCTGGCCCGGTCGAGCGCCGCCAGGGCGGTCTCCAGGCTGGCCACGTCGCCGTCCCAGTGGTCCATCAGCACGTCGATCCCGGCGTTGTTCAGCAGGCGGCTGAGCGCCAGCGCCAGCAGGAACACGTCCTCGACCTCGCCCAGGGCGGGGATCCAGTCGGGGATCACGTCGGCCGGGATGAACAGGTAGGCGATGGCCGCCAGCACGATCGCCTTGTCGGCGGCGGAGACGCGCGGGTCCTTCGCCAGCCGCCCAAGCAGCTTCACGAAGTTGGGGATGTCGCGCACCAGCGTGCGCAGGCTCTCGCGCTCGCCGGCGGGACCCCGCCGGCGGCGCAGCCGGGGCGCCTGCATGCGCGGGCCCACCAGGTCGTCGTCGCCCTCGTCGTCGTCGTACCCCGGTCCCCGCACGGGGATGGACCTCCGCCTCCGCTCAGCCATGCCTCCCGTCCGTTCGCTGGTGAGTTCCGCCGCGTCAGTTCGGCGCGGGCCCGGCCTGCGGGTCGCCGTCGGGCTGGCGCGTGGGCGGGGGGAGCTGCGCGGGCCGCGGGTCGTCGGCCGGCGCGATGACGCTCTCCACCTCGCGGATCACCGAGCGCCCCGCCTCGGTGATCCCCGAGACCACGCGCCCCGCCGTGCCCATCACGCCCAGCGCGCCCTTGATGGTGCCGAACGCCAGCCCCTGGCCGCGCATCTTGTCCTCCAGCACCTCGGTGAAGCGCTGGAACGCGCCGGGCTGCCGCAGGTTCTCGCGGGCGTACTTGGAAGTCAGGAACTCGATGTAGTCGAGCACCTGGTAGACCTGTGCTTCGGGGAGCGCCTCGATGTGGCGCATCAGCCGGGCGCGGAGCACGTCGTGCATCGTGTGGGCCTTCGCTGCTCGTGAGGGGCCGGCGCGGCGCGATTTTCGTGCCCGCCGCACGTTCGGATCCGGGTAACCCGTCTGTGTACGCCCTTCCCCGCCGCGGGGTTTCGTCCCTCCAATCTGCTCCAGGCCGGCGCGCAAGGCAATCGCCGAGTGCGAGGTGCGAAGTGCGAGGTGCGAAGTCCCGAGTGCCTGGTCCCTGGTGTGTTGGAACGGAGCCGGTGCCGGCCAGTCGCGCGAAGCGCCGAAGTCCCTCCCCTGAAGTTCGGGGAGGGACAGGCGCGCCAGGCGCCAAGGCGGGGGCTGCCGGCCGACGCGGCGCCACACGTTCATTTGCCTCGCCCGCGCCAGCGCTCTACCTTTCGGCCGGAAGGGAAGGTACAGGCCAGAGGACCCCGGAAAGCCCCCACCCATGCCGATCTATCCGCTCCGCCAGGTCGAGCCCGCGGCCGCGGCCACCGACGTCTACGACCGCTGGCTGGGCGAGCTGCGCGAGGCGCTCGAGCGCGGCGACGACCGCTGGGAGCTGTGCCGCCGCACGCTCACCGGCATCTACTACCCGCAGCTCGCCGACGCCGACCCACGCCACCTGCCGCTCGCCGCGCAGGCCGCGCTGGCGCAGATGGACGCGCGCAACATCACGCTCGAGCCCGAATACTACGCCGAGGTCGACGTAGAGAAGTTCACGGAGCGCAAGCCGCTGCTGTGGATGTGGCAGATGTTCGACAAGAGCCCGCTGGGCGGCAACGTGCACCTGGGCGTGCGCTTCCGGCGCGTGCTGGCGCCGTTCATCCTCAAGCGCGTGGGGAAGAACTTCAAGTGCTTCCACTTCGTGGAGTTCTCCTTCGGCTACAACCTGGAGGCGGGCGACGACGTGGTGGTGCACCGCAACGTGCTGCTGGACGACCGCGGCGGCATCGTGCTGGGCAACAAGGTGTCGATCTCCGACTACGCCAACATCTACTCGCACACGCACTCCATCGTCGACCAGCAGGACGTCTCGGACCTGCCCACCATCATCGGCGACGGCGTGCGCATCACCTACCACGCCACCGTGCTGGCGGGCACCAGGGTGGGCGAGAACGCCATGGTGGGCGCCATGGCGCTCGCCACCAAGGACGTGCGCCCCTACCACGTCAACGTCGGCATCCCCGCCAAGTCGGTGCGCGTGAAGCCCAACGCCCCGCCGGAGGTCTACAAGCTCACGCTCCGCAAGGACGGCGAGGGGGACGACTGAGGAGTGCGTGAGTGCGTGAGTGCGTGAGTGCGAAAGTGCGAAAGTGCGAAAGTGAAGAGCGGCGTACCGTAGGGGCGAGGCGGGCCTCGACCGCGGCCGCCCCCGCGCAAATGTCTGATCGACGGGAGGATGGCCGCCCCGCAGCCTCCGCAGGAGGCTTCCTGCAGTTGTAGCCGCGGCTTTCGCCGCCCCTGGCGCGAAAGCCCCGGTGTGATCCAATCGAAAGGCGAGCAGGATGATGGACGATAGCACAGCGGGCGCCCTCGCGGCGGTGCCCGTCGAGACCACGGACCCCGTCAACGCGGCGATCCTGGCCGTCTCGGAAGACCGGCTCCAGGGGTTCCAGGAGGAGCCGTTCCAGGAGATCGCGCGGCTCTCCGGCGTGGAGCTCGACACCGTGCTGGAGCGCATCCGCGCGCTGCTGGCCGCCGGCACCATCCGCCGCGTGCGCCAGACGCTGATGGCCACCAACCTGGCCCCCGGCGCCCTGGTGGCCTGGCAGGTGCCCCCCGAGCGGCTGGACGCGGCCTTCGAGTACATGTTCCGCCAGGACCCCTTCTCCGGCCACGTCGTCATCCGCTCCACCGACCGCGAGACCACGGGGTCGAAGTACCGGCTGTGGACCACGCTCAAGGTGCCGCAGGGCTACTCGATGGAGAAGCACTGCGAGTTCCTGGTGCGCCAGACGGGCGCGCTCGCGTACAAGCTCCTCCCGGCCAGGGCGCTGTTCACGCTCGGCGTGGGCCACGTGCGCCGGCGCGGGCTGGAGCCGGGAGAGCGCTCCGACGAGCCCGGCAAGGTGCTGGACGTCAACGTGGTGGAGCTCAGCACCCTGCAGTGGCGCGTCCTGGAGGCGCTCAAGCGCGAGCTCGCCGTCGACGAGGTGCGCGACCACCCCTGGGCGGCGCGCGCCGCGGAGGCCGGGGTGCCGCTGGAGACGTTCTACGAGGTGGCGCGCGACCTGAACCGCCGCGGGGTGATCGGGCGCTTCTCCACCTTCCTGGAGCACTACAAGCCCAACGCCGCCGGCGAGCGGGTGACGCGCTACAACGCGCTCTTCCACTGGCGCGTGCCGCCGGGGCGCGAGATCGACGCCGGGCGCGAGGTGGGCCGCCACTACATCATGACGCACGCCTACTGGCGCGAGGGCGGGCCCGAGTTCGGCGGCGTCAACGTCATGGGCGTGGCGCACGGCACCGACAAGGACGTGGTCCTGGCGCACAAGGCCGCCATCGACCGGCACCTGGAGGAGGCCGGCATCCCCGTCTCCTACACCAACGTCTTCTGGGGCGGCCGCAGCGAGATCAAGCCGTCCGAGATCTCCCCCTTCGCGTACGCGGAGTGGTGCCGGACGGTGGGGCTCGATCCCGAGGCGATGCGGGGGTGAAGTACGGGAGTACGAGGTACGGAGTACGAGGTGCGGGGTCATATCGAAGCGACGAAGCGATCGCCAGTGTATTGCAGTCCGCTGGCAAAAGGGCGCAAACGAATCTTTCCATGTTCGGCAGACTTTTTCGTGGAACGGATGCTGTAGCGACGTGTATTCGCGCGGCCGGCTCGGGGAGAAGCAGAACGGAATTTCGCCGTCCGCCGTCTACTCCCGTCCATCTGTTTGTGACAACGCCGGTTGCCTTTAGAATGTCCCTTCAGCGCGAACGGACCGCGGCACGCAGAGAAAGCTTGCGTTTTTGACTATCGTGCATAGTATTTCGCCCATGCAACCAAATCTCACCGAAAAGCTCAACGACAAGCAGGTCGACCTGCTGCGGTATCTTTACCGCCAGACCGGCCCCGTGCCGTCCGCACACCTGGACGGGCGCGTGGTGCGTGCGCTCCGGTCGCGCGGGCTGGTGGAGGAGAAGGGCGAGTGGGTGTCGGTGAGCGACGCCGGGCGCACCGAGTTCGAGAAGCTGCGCCGCCGCCGCGTCTCCAGCCCGCACGTGGCCGAGAGCGGCTCGCCGCGCCACGCCCGCGCCGAGGCCATCATCCGCGCCGTCGAGGCGCTGGAGCTGGCCCTGCCGCGCGACGCCGAGGTGAAGGTCGGCGACATGCTGGCTTACGCCGACGACGTGGTCCAGGGCCTGCGCGGCTACGCCCGACAGCTCGCCCGCGTCGACTGACCGACCCGCCGCGAGAACACCGATGCGGACGAGACAAACGCCTCGTCCGCATCTTTGCGTTCCCCCTCCCGTTGCGACATTCGAACGAATGTCATTCCGAAGGCGCCGCCGCACCGAAATCCCTCCCGCACCGAAGCCCGGCGGCGCCTGAGGAATCTACTCATACCACCTTGCAGAGCATCGTTCGGGAATAGGTCCTGAAAGGCCTCACACAGAGAAACAGAGGACTTCGGTTTTCTCTGTTCCTCTGTTTCTCTGTGTTCTCTGTGTGATTCCAATCTGTTGCTGTCTGTTTGGAACCAGAACGATGCTCCGGAACGTGGTATCATCCCCGAGCGTGGCCGGCTTTTGTGCACGATGATCTGGCCACCAGGAAGGCGAAGTAGATTCTTCGGTCGCGTCCCACCTCTCGAGTGGAGGGGGAATATCGCGCGGACGCTCCCTCAGAATGACGGCGTTCGTGGGAAATGTTCTCGTTTTACCGCTCAGCCGCCCCAGTTGACGATCGGCAGCAGGCGGCGGCCGGGGGGGTTGTGGCGCACGTAGTTGAGCAGGCCGAGCTGCACGCCCCGCAGGTCGCGCGTGTAGTTGTAGATGCCGATCGTGAGCCCCCGCTGCGTGCCGCGCACGTCGTTGTACGGGGCCACGGCCACGCCGCTCAGCCGCTCGGTGCGCGTGTAGGCGCCGGCCACGCCGAGGCCCGCGATCTCCTCCGCCACCACGCCCAGCCCGCCCACCGTCAGCCAGCGCACCCGCCCGTCGGCCACCACGCCCAGCCCGCCGACGTTGATCCCGTCCATCGGGCCGTCGGCGACCGCCCCCAGCCCGCCGATGGTGACGCCGCGCACCGGGCCGTCCACCACCACCCCCAGCCCCGCGACGCTCACGCCCGTCACCTCCCCGTCCACCACCACCCCCAGCCCCCCGACGCTCAGGCCGGTCACCGGCCCGTCCACGATGCTGGCGAGCCCGCCGATGCCGATCCCCCGCACCGACCCGTCCACGATGCTGGCGAGGCCGCCCGCGGCGATCCCCGTCAGCCGCCCCTCGGTGATGGCCGCCAGCCCGCCCGCGGCGACGCCGTTGACGTCGCCCTCCGCGATGGTCGCCAGCCCGCCGGCCGCGATCCCGTCGATCCCCCGGTCGCCGATCACCGCCAGGCCGCCCGCGGCGATGCCCACGATCCGCTCCTCCACGATCACCGCCAGCCCCCCGGCGCCGATCCCGTGCAGGTCTTCCTCGGCGATTACCGCCAGCCCGCCCACGCCCACGCCGTTGATGTCGCGCGCCACCGGGGCCAGCAGGCCCACCGCCACTCCGTTGACCACCAGGTCCGGGTTGTCCTTCGGCTTCCAGAGCGTGAGGTTCACCCCGCTCACGCGCTCCACGCACCGGTCGACCAGGTTGACGCGGATTCCGGTGTGGCGCGCGGAGTTGCCCAGGCTGAGCCCGTGGCCGGGGGCGGGGATTTCGAGGCTGTGGTGGTCGACGGGGCACGCGGGGACGTTGTCCTCGTCTCCCGCGTCCTGCGCGGCCAGGGGTGCGGCGGAGACGAGCACGGCGCAGGCGAGCGCGGCGAGACGGACGGGGGTCCGCGGGTGCATGGGGGGTCCTCCGGAATCGTGAAAGAAAAGAACGGCGCGGCGAGTTTCGCCGCGCCGTACGCACTCCCCCGGAGGCGGGTTTCAGCTCACGCGCCCTCCGTCCACGCGGTCAGGCGGTGCAGGAGACCCTCGATGCGGAGCCGCAGGTCCACGTCGTCCACGTGCCCGGCCGCCTGGTCCAGGTAGTGGACCAGCAGGCCGATCTCGCCCTGCGCCAGCTCCTCGACGAAGAGGCGCGGGTCGAGCCCCAGGTCGTGCGCGGCGACGGTGACGGCGCGCACGCACAGCTCGGCCAGCTCGCCGCCCTGCGCGAAGCCGGGGTCGAGCGCGTCGGACGGAACGCCGGACGACGCGGCGCCGCTCACGGCCGGGCCGGAGCGGCGGGCGTCCCCAGCGCGCGCTCCAGGTCCCTCAGCATCTGCTCCGTGTCGCGCGAGAGGAGCGCCTTCCACTGCCCGCCGTCGCGCATCAGGCTGATGCGGGCGGGGACGGTGATGGGGGTGCCCTGCACGGTGAGGCCCATCTCGTAGTCCACGTGCGCGGTGTCGCCCACCATGGCGTGGCGCAGGCCGTGGTAGCGCGCCTTGCTCATGATCTGCCGCGTCTCGGGGTCCCTCGACATCAGGCGCTCGATGACGCGGGCGTAGACCTGCGCGTCCGACAGCGCCGGCAGGTCGGCGGACCTGAGGCCGAAGAGCGAGTCGAGCATCACGTCGCCGCGCTGCATGGCGCCCACGCCGTGCAGGAGCTGCTTGAACGCCTGCAGCGCGCTCGGGTGCATCATGGCGGCGGCCCCGGTCCAGTCGCCGCCCTTCATCGCCTCGAAGTAGCGCTCGGCGGCCTGCTCGGGCCTCTCCTGCGCGAGCGCCGGGAGCGGCGCCAGGAGCAGCGCGGGCGCCACCAGCGCGAGCGCGAGCTTCATCCGGCTCATGGGGTTCCTCCAGGGGAGAGTGATCGTCGCTTCGGATCGAGAATTCTCGCTTCGGCCACCATTCGCGCCGGGGCGGGTGAACCCGCGGCAACACCGGCGAGAAGCCTGCCTTCGCAGGCTGGTTCGGCGCGGGGGCCAGATGCGGCGCGGTGAGGCGGGCTCCGCGGGCACTCCGCGCGAATGCAGGCCGGTGATCGCGCTCCCGCCTTGCCAACCCGATGTAGTTCGTAGGGGCGAGCATGCGAGTCCGAGCACAGGGGCATCGGCGCAAGAGCCCGCCTGCCGCATAGGAGCCGGCATCCGCCGGTCGAGGCATGCCTCGACCCTACGGGTTTACCCGATCGGAATCGCGAAGAGCATCTCCGATCCGGGACCGCTCAGCGCGTCGAGCGCGGGGGGCGCACGGAGGCGAACTCGGCGTCGCGGTTCCACTGGGGGACGTCCGGCGCGTTCGCCAGCGCGGTGCCGAAGTCCAGCAGCAGGTTCGACAGCTGCACGGCGCCGGTGAGGTCGAAGTCGGGCCGGTACTCGTCGCTCGGCTGGTGGTAGCGGTGCGCGGTGTAGTCCTCCTGCTGCGCCGTCCCCCACCCCTCGGGCCGCCCCTCGTAGTCGGTCCCCGCCGCGATGGAGACCGAGGGGACGCCCGCCTTGGCGAAGGAGAAGTGGTCGGAGCGGTAGAAGTAGCCGCGCTCGGGGTGCTCGTCGGGCGAGACGCGCCAGCCGCGCGGGCCGACCAGCCCGGCGAACGACGGCCCCAGCGAGCTCTTGGTGTCGCCCAGGACGCGGAAGTCGCGCGAGCGGCCCAGCAGGTTGCCGCCGTCCACGTTCAGGTTGGCCACGATGCGCCCGATGGGGACCACCGGGTTCAGCGCGAAGTACTCCGAGCCCAGCAGCCCGCTCTCCTCGGCGGTCACGAAGACGAAGAGGAGCGAGCGCTTCGGCGCGGGCCGCGCGGCCGCCGCGCGGGCCACCGCCAGCAGGTCGGCCACGCCCGAGGCGTTGTCGAGCGCGCCGTTGTAGATGGAGTCGCCGTTCACCTTCGGTCCGATCCCCAGGTGGTCCCAGTGCGCGCTGAACGCCACGTACTCGTCGCGCAGCCGCGCGTCGCTCCCGCGCACCACGCCCACCACGTTCTCGCTCTCCAGGTGCTGCACCGAGTTGCGGAAGCCGACGTCCAGCGTGATCCCGGTGGCCACGGGGCGGAAGTCGCGCGACCCGGCCCGGCGGCGCAGCTCGGCCAGGTCCAGCCCCGCCTGGCGCAGCAGCGCGGTGGCGGCGCTGTCGGTGATCCAGCCGCGGAAGGCGAGCGGCGCCGGGAGCTTGGGGTCGCGCGGGAGCATGCGCTGCTCCTTGGCCCACGAGCCCACCACGGTGTGCCAGGGGTAGCCGGCCTGCTCGGTGGTGTGGACGATGAGCGCCCCGGCGGCGCCGCGGCGCTCGGCCTCCTCGAACTTGTAGGTCCAGCGCCCGTAATAGGTCATCGCCCGCCCGCCGAAGTGGTTCGGCTCGTTCGCGGGAGCGGGCGGGTCGTTCACCAGCACCAGCAGCACCTTCCCCTTCAGGTCCATCCCCTTGAAGTCGTCCCAGCGGTACTCGGGCGCGGCGGCGCCGTACCCGGCGAAGACGATCTCGGCGCGCGCGCTCGACTGCTCCGCGGCCGAGCCGGGCCAGACCACCACCTCCTCGGGGTAGCGGAGATTCGCCGTCGCCCGCCCGGAGGCCGCCACGCGGATGGTGGCCGCGTCGGCGCCCACCACGTCGATCGGCACGCGCTGGAACCAGCTCCCGCCCGCCCCGGGCTCCACCCCGAAGGCGCGCAGCTGCGCGGCGATGTACTCCGCCGTGAGCCGGCCGCCGCGCGTGGCGGGGGCGCGCCCCTCCAGCAGGTCCGAGGCGAGGAAGCGGACGTGGGCGTCGATCTCGTTCGGGGTGATCTGCGCCGGCTGCTGGGCGGCCGCCGCGGACGCGGCGAGCACCGCCGCGGAGGCGAGCGCGAGCAGGATGGTGCGGATGGATCGCATGGTTCGGCCGGAGCGCGGGATTGGACTTCGCGTGACGATCGCGGGAGACGAGGAAACGTACGAGGGGCGGGCGCCCGGGGGAAGGGATCGGCGTGGGTGATCGGCGGCGGCGAAGGCGGCCCGTCCCGGTCCCGCCATCCGCACCGTTCGGGAGCGGCGGGGGGAGCGGGAGCCGGAAGGTCCGCGTGGCGGGCGTGGCCGGCGGGACGGCGACGTGCTCCAGCCTGTGCGTGGGCCCCGGGACCGGCGCGGGAACGTCGCCGATCTCGTCGTCCGACGGCTTGGGCGGCGGGTCCTCGAACAGGTCGACGTCGCCCGGGTCCGGGGGCGGGAAGAAGCCGCGCCGCAACGCGCCGAGCGGGACGGGGAGGCGGTCGGTGTGGGCGGCCCGGAGGACGTCCGCGGGGACCACCGGCTTCGGCCAGCCCCGCACGCTGTCGGCGCCCGGGACGGGGATCTCCGGGATCGCGTCCACGTCCTCCCCGGTCTGGTGCAGCCAGGCCAGGGCCAGCGGAGCCATGTATCCGAACCAGTTCCCGTTCTTGTCGTGGGACTCGCCCACCGACTCGAACTCGCGCCCGGGCGGCTCGCCGTGCGAGAGGACGAGGTCGCGCCCGCACGTCCCGTCGAGGGTCTCGCGCATGCACTGCAGGTGGCCGACGAGCTTCCGCTCGGTCGGGGGGCGCCGGACCGGGTCGTCCGCCCTCAGCAGCATCGCCACCGCGGCGGTCAGCGCCGAGATCGACCACGGCTCGGGCCCGGGCTTCGTCGACCCGGACAGCGTGGCACCCGTCCCGAGCACCTCGTCGTCCCCCGGCCCGTAGACCCAGGGGTGGACGAACGCGTCGTACCAGCGCAGGTACTCGTCGCGCACCACCGGATCGTCGTCGTCGAGCGCGGTGAGGGCGATCAGCGGCTTGTGGACGTCCGACCAGTTGCCCCGGTGCGGCGCCGCTCTCATGAACAGCTCGAACCCCCGCTGGGGCGAATCCAGGCACACCGTCTTGTAGAACCGGGCCGCGACGAAGTCGAAGCGGCCGTCGCCCGACACGTCGAAGGCGTCCAGGTTCAGCAGGATCTCGGCGGCCTCCCTCAGCGTGTCGCGCGTGGCGCCGCCGAACTCGCCCCACGTCTCCTGCGGCTCGGGGCCGAAGGCGGCCTGGAGCGAGGGCCAGGCCGGCGACGACCTGAGGCGCCGGAGCGCGGCCACGCCCGAGAGCAGCGGGCTCCGCTCCCACCCCGCCCGGAGGCCGGCCATGTCGACCGCCCTGGCGAAGGTGGCGGTGCCGGGCACCGCGAAGCGGTCGCCGGTGATCCGCTCGAAGACGCGGGAGAACGGGTACTCGTACGCCGGGTTCGGACCGGCGGCGCCGCGGTTGGCGAAGCCCCCGCAGGGCCTCACCAGCAGGTAGCCCACGTGCTGCAGGTAGCGCCCGACGAGCCGCGTCTGCTCGCGGACCCGGTCGACCAGGTGCCGCGCTTCCGCGTCCCCCGCGTCCGCCTCGTCCCGGAAGGTGTGGAAGATCATGAAGTAGCCCGCCACCAGGCCGACGTACTCGTCCATGGAGGGCTCCCAGCGCCGGAAGCGGTCCTGGCCGTGCCGCACCCGGCATGCGTCCACGTAGCGCGGGTCGTTCAGCGGCGTGCAGTAGAGGTAGCGGCTCCGCGCGAACGACTTCGCGTCCTGGTTGACGAGGAACTGGCAGCAGACCCGCGGCCTCTCCCTCCCCTTGGAATCGATCTCCGTCTCCCACTCGTCGGTCGTCGCCGGGTCCCAGCGCAGGACGTAGCCGGCGAAGGGGCCGTCCGGCTCCCTGAACTTGTACAGCGACTCGAGCGTGTCGAGGACGATGCGCACCAGCCTGCGCGCGTCGGGATGCCCCAGCCGGTGCTCCACGCAGAGGCCCACCAGGCGCAGCCCCGTCATCATCAGCGCGTTGGTGCGGTCGTGGCGCATGACGCGCCAGCGCTCCACCGCCAGCTCGGGCGTGTCGCGGAGCTCGTCTTCGTGTCCGTAGCGCCGGGCGCCGCCGCGCTCGGGGACGGACCATCCCGTCCAGCACGCCGCCTTCGCCACCGCGCCCGGCTCCGGCAGGTCCCCCCGGGCGGACCGACTCGCCGAGGTGGTTCAGGTTGGTGAAGTGGTTCGCGCGCCAGTGCCGGCCGAGGGCGAAGTGCCTGGCAAGCACGGCGCGGCGAAGCTCCTTGTAGAGGTCTTCGTGGGAGATCGCCACGGGTCCTCCCCTCCGGGGGACGGATGAATGAGCGGTGCCGGGCCGGCCCCGCCCGCTCCCGCACGGGCGCGTCGCGCGGCGAACCGAGCGCCGGAGCGAGTGGGGTTCGCGGTGGAAGCCTCGCGGGGTCTGCGAGGCTTTCTGCCGTTGTTGCCGCGGCTTCAGCCGCCTGTGGCCCCCTTCCCTACTCCACCCCGAGCCCCAGCTGCTCGTCCGGACCTTCCTCGGGCGGCTCGGGGGCGGCGCGCTCCTGCTCGGCGATCCAGCGGGCGAGGACGGAAACGACGTGGCGCCGCTCCCCGGGGGTGAGCTCGCGGCCCCTGGGGATGCGGTGCCACTTCTCCAGGCAGCCGCGGCAGCAGGTGGCGGTGGCGTGCTGCGCCAGGAAGACGGGGTGGCCGCGCATCGGCGTCTGCCTCCCGTCGTTGGGCGGGTGCGCGGGGGCCAGGCGCGCGCCGATCATCTCGTCGGCGTGGCGCAGCACGGCGTCCATCCCGCGCCGGCGCAGGTACGCCAGCTCGGGCCCGCGCAGGCGGAAGTGCGCCCGGAAGCGCGACCCCGCCAGCGCGGCGAACAGCTCGTCCGGGTCACGCATCGCCCGCTCCCGGCTCCGTGGCGGACGGCGGGCGGGCCGGGAAGGCCAGCCGACATCTCCGCGCGGCGCGACCCGCCTGGCAGGGCGAGTGGATCCCTCGGGTCGCTACCGCGCCCCTCGGGATGACGTCCTCGATTCCCGGCCGGTCCCGCCGCATGCGCGCTCAGTCGCGGCCGCCCGACATCCCCTGCACCAGGCGGCGGATGAGGGCGGGGTCGTTCGGCAGCAGGCCCGAGGCGGGGAGCCGCGGCACCAGCTCGGCCCACTTCGGGTGCACGGCGTAGGCGCGGCGCAGCCACGGCAGCGCCTCGTCCACCCGCCCGGCCGCGGCGAAGCTGATCCCCGTCCAGAACACCGCCTCGCCGTTCGTCGCCGAGTCGGGGGCGATGCTGGTGGCGCGCCCGTACGCGGCGGCCGCGGCCGCCATGTCGCCCCGGGTGACGGCGGCGTCGCCCGCGTTCAGGTTCTGGTACACGCGCGCGAGCGTCACCAGGCGGCGCAGCTCCCTCAGCGGCTCGGGGTGGTCTTCCACCCGCAGGTCGAAGAGGCGGTCCGCCCACGGCCGGCCCGTGTTCTCGGGCCCGACCACCAGGATGGCGGCCGACTGGCGCCCGCGGATGTCGCCGCCCTCGCGCTGGGCCGCCTCCAGCGCCTGCAGGAGCCGCTCGGCCAGGTCGCCCTGGGCGCTCTCGAAGGCGCGCGCCATGGCCGGCCACACGGTGGGCTTCTCCATCAGGTTGGCCTGCACCGAGTAGCCGCGCCCCACGTGGTGGCCGGCGGCGGCGATGTCGCGCCCGCCGGTGTAGGCGGCCACCCGCCCCGCGGCGTCGATCATCGCCACCTGCCGCACCGCGCTGTCGGGGTCGGTGGAGACCAGCGCCCGGAGCGCCTCGGGGGCGGGCCGCCCCAGGCGCATCAGCTCCAGCCCCAGCGGCCCGTACGCCGGCTCGGCGAACGACTGCGTGGCCACGGCGCCCACCCCCGCCTCGGCCCAGGTGACGGCGGTGCCCACGCTGAACCAGTGCGACTGCACGGCCACGCCCAGCTGGCCGGTGGCCGAGTCGCGCGCGACGATGGAGTAGGTGGCGACGGGGCGGAGCGGGACCCGCTGGGCACAGAGCGCCGCGGGGAGCGCGAGGGCGAGGACGGCGGCTGCCGGGAGGGGACGGGCGGGTCTCATGCGGACGGCTCCGGGGTCGGGCGCGCGCGGTGCGCGGGAACGTGCGTTGTGCCAGCGCGCGGAAGCTACGCCGCGCGCCCGCCCCGGGCCAGGGTGCGTCAGCCGACGTCGAACTCGGGGGAGACGGACTCGAGCTGCACCGTCTGCCCGCTCGCCGTGAAGGGGATGCGCAGCCGGTAGTGCCCGGGCACGTCGAGCAGCGCCTCGCTGCTCAGCCGGCTCCCGGGCTGGAGCTGGGCCGGCACGCTCCCCGGCGCCTCCTCGCAGGTGGGCGAGTCGACCACCTCCCAGGTGGCGCCGTTGCGCCTCTCGACCACGGCCGCCACGCGCTGGCTGCAGATGGGGACCGCGATGATGGCGCCGGTGGAGTTGAACACCACGTACGGCACGGTGGCGATGCCGGTGGTGGAGTTGCGGCCGAAGCTGTTGCCGGTCATGGTCACCAGCACGCCGGCCAGCGGCGGCTGGGTGGTGTCGGAGCAGGCGGAGAGCAGCAGCAGCGCCGCCGCCAACAGGGTCTTCTTCATCTCGTTTCCCGTGGGGTCGTCGGTTCGTTTTCCATCCGTCGCCTTCCCAACGCCCGGCCCCGGCCGATTATGACACTCGCGGCCGGGCGGGGCGGCAGGCGAGGCGGGTGGAATATGGCGAATGGAGGGCCGGGTTTGAAGATGACGGAGACGACTCGCCCCTACTTTCGGATTTTGTTTGGTATGGATCGTGCGTAAACGTTTGCGCGAGAGACGGTTAGGAGTGAGTCACCTTTGATCGGGAGCACGATCGATGACGGACAGGCGCACGGCGGAGACGGCCGACCAGGGCAACATGATCAAGGACCCGGACAACTGGGTGACCGGCGACGAGCCGATGACCGGCGCCCAGCGCTCGTACCTGCACACCCTGGCCGAGGAGGCCGGCGAGGAGGTGGACGACGGCCTCACCAAGGCCGAGGCGTCGAAGAAGATCGACGAGCTGCAGGAGAAGACCGGCCGCGGGGTGGACCAGGGCTGATCGGCGCGAGCGGGCGGCTGATGCTGATTGACGATCTGCTTCGGTATTCGCGATCGAAGTTCCCGTAGGGGCGAGGCATGCCTCGCCCGGATGGCCGAAGGCCATCACACGGCGACATGCCCGGCCCACTTCGACGAACTTTGGTGTTGCGACAAGCAGCGGGCGAGGCATGCCTCGCCCCTACGAGCCCGATTACCGGATCAGATTCTCAATCGGCATAAGCCGCCCGCTGGAACCCCGGAAAGCCCCGCCCGACGATTCGTGCGTACGCGGGATCGGCGCGGGCGGGGCTTCGACTGCGATGGCGGGAGCCGCGCGTCTCGTAGGGGCGAGGCCTGCCTCGACTGGCGGATGCCGGCGCGTGCGCGCGGGCGGCCGGGGCTCACGAGCGAGGGCCGCCTTCGCACGGACTCGCGGGCTCGCCCCTGCGACCCCGCCCGCGGGCGATGCGGCAGCCGACGCCCTCACAGTGGCGCAGGCGACGATCTCGCATATATTTAGGGCCGGCCGACCGAACCGCCTCCCGTCCACCCCATTCCAGAGCCCCGCTCGCGGCACAGCCCCTCGCATGCGCGGAACCGGCGGAAACTCCGCGCGCCGGCCCCCGTAGTGCACGCCGCCCGCGAGCCCCGCTCCGGGACCGAACCCCGATGGACCTCTACCTCTTCGCGCTTCTCCTGGGCTTCTGCGGCCTCGCCGTGATGGCGATCGGCGGCGCGCTGAGCCACGGCGGGCAGCACTCCGGCGGCCACCACGGCCACGGCCACGACGTCGGCGACGTGTCGCTGCACGGGCACGGCGCGCACGCCGGGCACCTGCACGCGGGCGCGCACGACGTCTCCGTGGGCCACCACGTGGGAGACGTCGGCCACCACGCCGGGCTACACGGGCACGACGTCGGGCACGGACACCACGTCGGCGGGCATGGGCACGACGTCGGCCACGGGCACGGCGTGGGGCACGGGCACCACCACGACGGCTTCGACCACCACCACCAGCTGCAGCACGGCGCCGGGAAGACGGCGGGCGACTTCCTGCTGTCGCTCTTGTCGCCGCGGGTGATCTTCAGCGTGCTGGTGGGGCTGGGGGCCACGGGGCTCTTCGCCCGCGAGTGGCTGGGCGGGCTCCTGCTCTTCGCCGTGGCGCTGGCCGGCGGGCTCGCCTTCGAGAAGCTGCTGGTGGGGCCGTTCTGGAACTTCCTCTTCCGCTTCGCCTCGCAGCCCGCGCTCACCCTGGAGAGCGCGCTGATGGACACCGCCACCGCCGTCACCGGCTTCGACCGCAACGGCCAGGGGCTGGTCTCCATCGAGCTGGACGGGCAGGTGGTGCAGCTCCTGGCCACGCTGCGCCCCGAGGACCGCGCGAAGGGGGTGCGGGTGCACGCGGGAGACGCGCTCCTGATCGAAGAGGTGGACGGCGCCCGCAACCGCTGCACGGTGTCGTGGACCGGGACGACGGCGATCCCCGCCGGCCGGTAACGCTCTAACTCCCTGGAGGAACCATGGGAATGGGTCTCTTGATCCTGCTGGTGTTGTTCGGCGTCTTCGTGATGATGCCGCTCATCGTGTCGTCGATCCTCAAGAACGTCGAGGCGGGGACGATCCGCATGGTGAGCTGGCTCTCCGGGCACACCATCATCTACCGCGGCCCCGGCAAGTCGAAGGAGATCCCCCTCTTCACCACGGGGACCACCCTCTCCAGCAAGGCCATCAACGTCGACCTCGACATCACCGACCAGACGGCCGACCTGGACCGGAACGGCGTGCCGCAGCCGATCAAGGTGCGCGTGCTGGCCTCGGCCATCGTCTCGGTGGGCGACAGCGACGCGATGATCAAGACGGCGGCCAACCGCTTCTTCTCGAAGCCCGACGAGGAGCAGCTCAACATCCTCATCGACCTGCTGAGCAGCTCGGGGCGGCGCGCCATCAACCTGCTCACGCACGACCAGCTCTTCTCGGCCAAGACGGCGCCCAGGCTCCCCGCCATGCGCGGCACCGACGTGGCGCTGCCGGAGGAGCAGCCCGTGGCCGTGGTCCGCGAGCTGGACCGGATGGGCGTGCCGGTGGAGGACGACGACGACCCGCTGGCCATCATCATCCGCAAGGCGTGCTCGCGCGAGCTCACCGACCTGGGGCTCAGCTTCAACTCGCTGAACATCAAGGTGGTGCAGAGCGAGGTGGCCGAGGCGCGGCGCCGCCAGTCGGCCGCCGAGGCGCAGGCCAACGCCGACATCGTGGCCGCGCAGCAGTCGCGCCGCGCCAAGGAGGCCGAGCTGGAGGCCGAGCGCGTGATCAGCGACAAGCAGCGCGAGCTGGAGCAGACGCGCGCGGCCAACGCGGCGCTGATCGCCCAGGCCGAGGCCAAGAAGCAGGAGGCGCTGGCCCTGCAGCGCCAGGCCGAGCTGGAGGCCACGCAGATCGCCCAGGCGCGCGCCGACGCCGAGAAGATGGCGATCGACGCGCAGGCCCAGGCGCAGGCCGAGGCCATCCGCATCCGCACCGTGGCCGAGGCGACCGCCGAGAGCATCCGCAAGGTCAACGAGGCGATCCAGATGGGCGGCGAGGCGTACTTCCGCTACAAGCAGATCGAGATGCTCCCCGAGATCGCGCCCTTCATCGCCGACGCGCTGTCGAAGGCGAAGCTGGTGACGATCGCGGGCGGCGGCGTGAGCGCGCCGGACTCCACGGCCAGCACCATCACCAGCGTGATCCAGACGGTCCTGGCCGCGCAGCTGGTGTCCAGGGGCGGCATCCTGGACGGCGTGGCGTCCGCCGACGGCCAGGCGGACGAGCGGCGGCGCCTGGCGGTGCCGGCGGTGGGACCCGCGGGGGACTGACGACCCGCCGGTGACGGACGGTGGACGGGCCGGGGCGGCGCGCCCCGGCCCGTTTTTCGTCCGCATGTGACGCGCGCGGGACTTCGGCGTTATATTCCAAACGTTCCCCTCCCAGACCGACCGGCCCATTCCCCGCGGAAGTCGAGCGTCCACGGACGTTTACGGCTCTCGCGCGCCCACTGGCGTGGGGCGCGCGGGGGGTGGTATCCTTGCCGGTGACGACCACGCGGCACACCAGGAGCAGACCGATGGCGGAGCAGCCCGACAGAGCGGAGGAGGGGGAAGGACGGCCCGGGGACCTGCGCAAGAAGGTGATGGGGGGCGCCGCCCTGGTGCTCGGCGCCACGGGGCTGTTCCTCTTCATCGTGGGCCTCAAGCGCAAGCACCGCCTCGACGAGGAAAGCGAGGTGTCGCTCCCGCCCGAAGGCGCGCACCGCGGGACCGACGCCATGGCCCGCCACCCGCTCGACGAGGACGGGGAGGAGCCGCTCCAGGCCGCGGACCGGCGGCCCGCCCCCACCCGGCGCCGCGCCCCGCGCCGGAAGGCGGGCGGCCCCTCGCGCAACGGCGCGGAGGGCACGGGCGACGATGCCCGGCCCCGGCGCGCCCCGCGCCGGCGCCCCGACGCCGCCTCCCGCCGTCCGGACGACGACGAAGGGGATTGACCCGGTCTGCCGAGGCTCCTTCGGATTCAGAACCGAAAGTCTCACACGGAGGAAACGGAGTCAACGGAGGGTTTTCTCTGTTGACTCCGTCGACTCCGTGTGATCCTCAACAACGAACGACGGTGCCCGCGGCGAATCGCGCCGCGGGCACCGTCTTCGTTCGCCTCGGACCGGGATGAAGGCGTTGCGCTCCCGGCGGATCGCGTACACCTTCCACTTGCCGGATTCCGCCGCGAATTGAGTGGCGCCCTCACCCATCTCCCCTCCGCGCCTACCGGCCGCGCGGCCTCTCACCGGAGACAGACCCATGCAGAAGCTGAAGCTCAAGCTCGACGACCTCCAGGTCGAGTCGTTCCCCACGGCCGACGGTGGCGCGAAGGGGAAGGGCACCGTCAAGGCGCACGACGTTCCCACCTACTGGCTCCCGGGGTGCTGGACCGCGCCGGACTACGGCTCCACCTGCGAGCCCGTCTACACCTGCCCCGAGTGCGCCTCGCCGCCCGAGACGCAGTACCAGTGCGCCGAGACCGACCTCTGCGAGCCCTGACCGACCTCCGCGAGCCCGCGCAGCCGGCGGCCGACCCCTTCGCCGCTCCGCGGTGCGCAACGACGGTGTTCCTCCGCTGACTCTGCTGCTCTGCGTGCATCCAAAAAAGACGGTGCCCGCGGCGAAATCGCGCCGCGGGCACCGTCTTCGTTTGGGCCGGCCCGGGATCAGTCGCGCTGCCGGTCGCCGGGGGTGTGCTGGCGCCCGTCGCGGACGTGGGTGTCGTGGGGCTCGCCGCGCGCGGCCTCTTCGGCGCTGGTGGTGTCGTGCGCGCCCGTGCTGCCGCTCTTCGCCCCGATCCCCTGCTGGTGCTCGGCGATGGTGTCGGGCTTCGGCGATCCCCTTCCCTGCTCCGACGGCGCCTGGCCCGCAGCGAAGCCCTTGCGCACCTCCGGCTCGTGCGGGTTCTCCACGCGCTGGGTGCCCTGCGCCGCCTGACGGCTCTCGCCGCTGCCTTCCGCCTGCTCCGAGCGGGGGCCGCCCTGGTGCCCGCTCATCCCCTGCTCCTTCGCCTCCCGGCTGGCCGGCGAGCGGCTCCCGGGCTCGTCCGGCGCGCGCCGCGTCTGGTCGATTCGGCTCATCGTTCCTCCTCTGTCTGCGGATCGACGTGGGAGGGGTGGGCGCCGCAAGCGGCGGGCCGGAGGGGAATCGGGCTGGGTCGGGCGAATGAATTCGCTGCAACGACCACACGAAGTCCGCCTTCGCGGACTACCGGCTTCTGCGCATTCCGCCGGTCTCGTGCGCGGAGCCGGCTTCCGGGACGGGCGGGCGGCGCCTTCAGGCTCCCCGGCGGCCGAACCAGCCGCGGCGGCCGCCGCGCTCCAGCAGGTTCTCCGGGGCGTGGTGCTGGCCCAGGCGCCACACGAAGTCCATCTCCTCGTCGATGGCCGCCACGGCGATGCGCGACTCGCGGATCAGGTTGAGGCTGGCCGCGAAGAGCAGCCCCGCGCCCGCCAGCCCCAGCACGATCGGCACCCAGGCCCAGCGCTCGGCCGTGGCGGCCACGATGCCGATCGACACGCTGGTGGCCACGAACACGCTCACCGCCAGGTACAGCCGGCTCATGGCGTGCTGCAGCAGCCGCGCGCGCCGGGTGAGGCCGGCGAGCTGGTCGAACATCAGCTTCCGCTCTTCCTCCAGCATGGTGCGCTCTTCCGCGCGCGCCAGCTCCGCGAACTGCTGCGACACGTCGCGCGTGCGGTCGATCACCCGCCCCAGCCGCGTGGACGTGGCGATGATCAGCGATCCGCACGCGGAGATGAGCACCGCGGGCGTGATCATCGCCGACAGGATGGCGAGCGCGCCGGAAAGCTGGGGGAAGTCGAGCTGCATCGCACGGGTGGCCGGGAGAATGCCGGATCAGCGGCCATGAAGATGCGCGGGGAACGGCACATCGCACCATCCCCTGCCAAACCCGCCAAGCTCCGGGACACCGTCTCCCGACTGGCCGCCTCAGCTCACCCAAGTGGGGGCCATGCCGACGATCCGCCACCTGCCCTCCGGAGAGCGCTTCAGGACCACCACGTTCCCGTGCCCGCAGAGGTAGTGGCATTGCGTTCCGGTCTGGACCGCCGCACGCCGCCGCTCCGCGTCGAAGCCGACGCGCGACAGGTAGTGGAAGCCTCCGGAGGCCCCTCTCGCTCCCGGGTAGCGTGCGTAGAAGCGCTCCCACACGTCACCTATCGTGGAGTAGTCCTCCTGCCGTTGCGCCGCGGTGAACCAGAGGATCGGCACGGAGGCGCGCAGGTCCGTGGGAAGCAGCACTGGCGTGCGGCTCTTCGCATGCATGTCCGCGATCACCGCTTCGAAGCCGGGCACCACGTTCCCGGGCTCATGCACCTGCGTGCTGTCCATGAGCACGAGCACGGACACGCCCGGGTGAACGAACAGGCTGTCGATGACCACGCGGTACACGGCGCGCTCGTCCGCCTGCCGCGCCCGCTCCGGGTCGACGCGGGCGGACGCGCACGCCTGCAGCGCGAGCATCGTGAGCACGAGGGTGAGCGCTCTCATCGGCCCTCCTGGGTGCACGACGGCAGCACGAACGCCACCCCGCGGATCACGCGCGGGGTGGGCTCGGCGGCGCTACAGGAGCTCAGCTCTTCGCGCCGGCGGCGGTCTTCGGCGGCTTCTTCTTGCCTTCGTGCTTGGGGCGGGTCTTCCCCGTGGTGCCCCGGCGGATCTTGCCCTTGCGCGTCTTCTGGTCGCCTTTGCCCATCTCGTGTTCTCCGAGGGTGAACGGGTTCGGTCACTGGCCCCACGCAGTTTCAGCACGAATCGACGTCGGCGCAAGCTCCGACGCAATCCGCCCGGGTAGCCGATTCGGAGCCGCGGGCTATATTGGCCCGGTCTGGCGATCCAACGAATGAACCCGAGCGTGCGAATGTCCGTCACCGAGCATCTCCAGAGCCGCCGCGAGCAGAGCCTCGCCGAGCTGAACGAGTGGCTGCGCATCCCCAGCGTCAGCGCCAAATCCGAGCACCGGGGCGACACCGCGGCGGCGGCCGAGTGGCTGGCCGGGCGGATGAAGGCCGCCGGGCTCGCCGCCGAGGTGATCCCCACCGACGGCCACCCCGTGGTCCTGGGCGAGTGGCGCGGCGCCGGCGAGGGCGCGCCCACGCTGCTCGTCTACGGCCACTACGACGTGCAGCCGGCCGAGCCGCTCGACGAGTGGCAGTCGCCCCCGTTCGAGCCCACCGTGCGCGACGGGAAGCTCTTCGCGCGCGGCTCCGTCGACGACAAGGGGCAGGTCTACCTCCACCTCAAGGCCGTCGAGTCGCTCCTGGCGGACGGCGGAGCGCTCCCCGTCAACGTCGTGTTCCTGGTGGAGGGCGAGGAGGAGGTCGGCTCGCCCAACCTGGGGCAGTTCCTGGGCGCCAACGCCAGTCGCCTGCGCTGCGACGCCGTGCTGATCCACGACACCACCATGTTCGCGCCGGGGCTCCCCTCCATCACCATCGGGCTGCGCGGGCTGGCGTACATGGAGGTGCGCGTGCAGGGCCCGGCCACCGACCTGCACTCGGGCGCGTACGGCGGCGCGGTGGTGAACCCCGCCAACGCGCTGGCCAGGATCATCGCCGCCCTGCACGACGAGCGGGGCCGCGTCACCGTCCCCGGCTTCTACGACAAAGTGCGCGAGCTCACGCCTCCCGAGCGCCAGGCCATCGCCGGCCTCCCCTTCGAGGAGGAGACCCTGCGCGCGGAGGTCGGCGCGCCGAAGCTGGGCGGCGAGCAGGGGTACGGGCCGCTGGAGCGCATCTGGGCGCGGCCCACCCTCGACGTCAACGGCCTCCTCTCCGGCTACACGGGCGAGGGCGCCAAGACCGTGCTCCCCGCGCGGGCCATGGCGAAGGTGTCGATGCGCCTGGTCCCCGACCAGGACTACAAGGAGGTGGAGAGCGCCTTCACCGACCACGTCCTCTCGCTCGCCCCCGAGGGGGTGAAGGTGGAGGTGGAGGCGCTGCACGGCGGGCAGCCCTGGTACGCCGAGCCCTCGGGCCCCGTGTTCGACGCGGCGCGGCGGGCGCTGGCGCGCGCGTTCGGGCGCGAGCCGGTGACGATCCGCGAGGGCGGCTCCATCCCCATCGTCCAGCAGTTCCAGGAGATCCTGGGGGCGCCGGTGGTGCTGATCGGCTTCGGGCTCCCGGGCGAGAACGCGCACGCCCCCAACGAGTGGATGTCGGTGGAGAACTTCCACAAGGGCGCCGAGGCGGTGGCGCTCCTGTACGAGGAGCTGCGATGAGCACCGTGGAGACGGCCGCCGCGCCCGGGGCCGCGGCCGCGGAGGCCGAGGCCGCCGCCTTCGTGGAGGAGCACGCCGCCGGGCTGGCGCCGCTGCTGCGCGAGGCCCACCTGGCCGGGTGGGACGCGGCGGTCGGCGCGGGCGACGAGGCGTACGAGCGCGCGGCCCGCGCCCGCGCGGCGGTCAAGACGCTCTACGCCGACGCCGGGAGCGCCCGCCGGGTGCGCGCCTGGCTGGAGTCGGGCGAGGTGCGCGACCCGCGGCTCCGGCGCCAGCTGGTGCTGCTGGACCACGACTTCACCGCCAACCAGCTCCCGCGCGAGACGATCGAAGACCTGGTGGCGCGGGCGAGCGAGCTGGAGCACCTCTTCCACACCTTCCGCTCCACCTTCCGCGGCGGGCGCGTCTCCAACAACGAGCTGCTGGAGGTGCTGGAGGAGGAGACCGACGGCCGCGTGCGGCGCGAGGCGTGGGAGGCCAGCAAGCAGATCGGGCGCGAGGCCGCCGGACCGCTGCGCGAGCTGGTGCGCAGGAGGAACGCGGCCGCGCGCTCGCTGGGGTTCGAGAACTACTACGCGATGGAGCTGCGCATCCAGGAGCTGGGCGAGGAGCGGCTCTTCGGCATCCTGGACGAGTTCCGCGACCGCACCGACCTCCCCTTCCGCCGCTTCCGCGACGAGCTGGACCGCGACCTCTCCGCCCGCTACGGGGTGCCGCCCGAGAGCCTCAGGCCCTGGCACTGGGACGACTTCTTCGCACAGGAGGCGCCGGCGGCGGGGGGGCGGGTGGACCTGGACGCCTTCTTCGAGGACTGCGACCCGGTGGAGGTGGCGGCGGAGTTCTTCCGCGGCATCGGGCTCCCCGCCGACGACGTGCTGGAGCGTAGCGACCTGTACGAGCGCGAGGGGAAGGACCAGCACGCCTTCTGCCTGGACGTGGACCGCGAGGGCGACGTGCGCGTGCTGTGCAACATGCGGCCGAACGAGAAGTGGATGGGCACCATCCTCCACGAGCTGGGGCACGCGGTGTACGACCGCTACGTCCCGGGCGAGCTCCCCTTCCTGCTGCGCACCATCGCCCACACGCTCTCCACCGAGGCCATCGCCATGTACTTCGGCCGCCTCACGCGCGACCCGGCCTGGCTCGAGGACGTGATGGGCGCCGGGCTGGACGAGGGCGAGGCGGCCGACATCCGCCGCCAGCAGCGCGCGGCCATGCTGGTGTCGGCGCGGTGGATCCTGGTGATGGTGTACTTCGAGCGCGAGCTGTACCGCGACCCCGACCGGGCGGACCTGAACGCGCTCTGGTGGGACCTGGTGGAGCGCCTGCAGTACATCCGCCGCCCCGACGGCCGCGACGAGCCGGACTGGGCGGCCAAGGTGCACCTCTCGCTCTCGCCCGTCTACTACCACAACTACCTGCTGGGCGAGCTGATGGCGTCGCAGATCTCGGCCCACGCGCGCCGGGGCGTCCCCGCGGGGAGGAGCATCGCGGGGCAGCCGTCGGTGGGCCGCTTCCTGCGCGAGCGGATCTTCGGCCCCGGCGCCACGCTGGACTGGAACGAGCTGCTGGTGCACGCCACCGGCGAGGGCCTCACCTCGCGCTTCTTCATCGACGAATTCGTCGGGTCGTAGCCGCCCGTCCGGGCCGATCCCCTGGACGCGACCCTCTTCCGGCCCGTCCGGAAGGGGGTCGCCGCGTCACGGCCCGAATCCCGGCGCCCTTCCCTCCCCCGCGAAAGATCCGGCGCGCTGCGCGCAGCGTACCGTCTACCGTCGACGGCCCCGGGCAGGCGATGGCAGGCCGGGCCCGGACCAGCCCACCTCTTCTTCGCTTTCCGGAGGGACCCGATGCAACCGCGCAAGCTCAGGCTGGACGACCTGCAGGTCGAGAGCTTCCACGTGCTCCCCGAGGCGCCGGGGCAGCGCGGCACCGTCGCCGCCCAGGAGGCCGCCACGGCCACGCTGGAGGCGCCGTACACCTGCTACGACCCCACCTGCAGGCGCCAGTACACGTGCTACGTGTCGTGCGGGGGGAGCTGCGTGAGCTGCACCTGCGAGAACACCTGCGAGGGCCGCTTCACCTGCGACTTCGCTTGCGAAGAGACGGGCGGCATCACCTGCGACCTGAGCTGCGACGGCCTCTGCTCGCTGGATTTGGACGCCTGCCCGCTCACCGCCTGAGCGAGCCGGACCCACCGGACCCGGGCACGACGCGACCCCCTTCCGAGCGCCGGAAGGGGGTCGCTTCCGTTCGCTGTCCGCTCGGGGCTACAGGGAATTGTGTCCGGAGCGGGACGAAGCGGCGACCACCCCCGGGAGCCGGAGCGAGACCAGGACGATCGACGACAACGACTTGGGCGTGGAAACGCATGTTGGGCCGCGAGATTGCCCTGCCGGCCGGGCGCTGGTCACGCTTTCCATCCACCCGCCCGACAGGTACTCCCATGTCCAGAGCCACTCGCGCCGCCGCACTCGCACTCGCCCTCGCCGCCTCGCTCCCGCTCGCCGCGCGCCCGGCGGCCGCCCAGGAGGAGGTCCAGCCGCCCCTGGCCCGCAACGCCGTCTACGTGGAGCTCCTCGGCAGCGGCCTGCTGTACAGCATCAACTACGACCGCCTGATCACCCCCAGCGTCGCCGGCCGCGTCGGCTTCATGTTCGTCCGGGCCGAGGACGACAGCGGCGACAGCGGCACCATCGCCATCGCGCCGATCACGGCCAGCAAGCTGTGGGGCAACGGGAGCAGCCACTTCGAGACGGGGGTCGGCCTGGCGGTGGCCACCGCCGACTTCGACTTCGGCGAGCTCGACGACTTCGACGAGGACGCCGACCTGAGCTCGACCACCGTGTACGGCACGGGCGTGCTGGGCTACCGCTACCAGCGCCCGGGCGGCGGCTTCCTCTTCCGCGTGGGCCTGACCCCGATCTTCACCACCAACGACTTCGCCCCCTGGTTCGGGCTGAGCTTCGGCTACGCGTTCTGAAGCTCCACCTCGCCGCCGCACGATCGAAAGGAGGGCGCCCCAGCGGCGCCCTCCTTCGCTTTCCTGTCACTCCGCAAGGAACCGTCCGGGAGAGTTATTGAAAATCCTCACGCGCGGAAAAGAGAATCGACGTCCGCCGTTCCTCTGCCTTCCTGCGTGATCCCAATCTGTCCAGAGTCAGCGCACCATCCAGCAACCTGTTGCCCAACACGATCTTACCAGCCTTCTACCCGTGTCCTGATTGGTCACGGCGAAAGGAGGATTTGTCATCGTCGAGCGCCCGGTTCGTCCCCGGTTCGTTGGCAGCAAACACGTGATTTGCGAGCGTTGCGGCGCCACGACTGCAGGAGGTTGGGACGACCCGGGGCTCGTCACCCGCGCCGCTTCAGCCGACCGGGAGGGCCGGAGGCGCCGCGCCCCCCCGGGTCGAAAGGGCGGCAGAGATCGTTGGTGTCCACAATCCAGAGGTACGAGGTACCGGAGGTTTCGTATGGGCAATCGCAATCGCATCCTGGCGCTCGCCGGCCTGCTGGCGCTGGCCGCCTGCACCGACGAGCCGACCCGTCCCGGGCCGGAGCTGGCCCCGGGCCCGCGGCACGGGTCCAACGCGTCTCCCGCGGCCACGGTCGGCTACCAGGCGCACGCGCAGGACTGGGGCTGGATGGGCTGGGTGTCCGAGGGCCAGGTGGCCGGGACGATCGGCCAGGACCGCCGGCTGGAGGCGCTGCAGATCAGCCTGTCGGGGAGCACCAGCCCGGCGGCCGAGGTGTGCTACCAGGGGCACGTGGAGAACTACGGCTGGATGGGCGAGGTCTGCGGCAACGGGCAGACCATCGGCACCACGGGGCAGGCGCTGCGGCTGGAGGCGGTCAGGATCCGGCTCAGGAACGCGCCGGACCTCAGCATCTGCTACAGGGCCTACGTGCAGGGCACGGGCTGGCAGAGCGAGGTCTGCGACGGCGAGGTGGCGGGCACCACCGGCCAGGCGCTGCGCGTGGAGGCCATCACCATCCGGCTGCGCAAGCCGTTCTACGCCTGGACCGACAGCCGCACCGGCACCCCCAACGGCGTGCTCCTGCAGGGCACGGCCGGCGTGGGGCAGCACGAGAGCTACGCCCGCCAGTTCGTGTGGGCGGGGAACTGCGAGAAGTACTTCCAGGTCGACAACGCCTTCGTGGACCGCAACAGGGGCAGGTACCTGATCTACATCATCGGCGACGAGCCCGACCACGACGGCTCCACCTGCCTGTACACTCCCGAGGAGTACGCCCGGGTCTTCCGCGACGCGGTGGCGCACATCCGCTCCATCGACCCCACCGCGCGCTTCTCGAACGGCGGCTTCACGCAGCCCAACGCCACGCCGGCGGGCTACCCCCACTTCACCGACTACGCGGACCGCTTCATCGCCGCGTACCGGAACCTGACGGGGCAGGACCCGCCGGTCGCCGAGTGGCGCTTCCACGGCCTGGCGCTGGACGCGGCCACGTTCGCGGCGTGGATGAACCAGGCGGCGTCGTGGGCGGCGGCGCGCGGGCAGAAGATCTTCGTCGGCTCGTTCAACGGGCCCGACATGGCGGCGATGGTCGACCACGTGAAGAACGACAGCCGCATCGTGGGCGCCTCGTGGTGGAGCTACGACGCGGTGAACCGCTGGGACGGCTCGCCCTGGCCGTACGCGCTCACCAACCCCGACGGGACGCTCAACGCCCGCGGCCAGCAGTACGTCCAGGTGACGAAGTGAGCGCCGCGGCCGGTTCCCGGTCCCGGTGCTGATCGGAGTCCGGCAAGGATCAGCCTCACGCGGAGCCGGCGGAGTCGGCAGGGAAACCCCTCCGTCGACTCTGCCGACTCCGCGTGAGGCCTGGAGTTTTCCGTGTTCGATCCAGGACCCGGAGCACGCCTCAGCGCACGCCGCCGATCACGCCCTGGAGCCGCTCGCGGTAGCGATGGCCGGTGGTGACCACGGCGCCCCCCTCCAGCACCAGGTCGTAGCTCCCCCTCGCCAGCGGGTGCACCTCGCGGATGCGGTCGACGCTCACGATCGCCGAGCGGTGCACGCGCACGAAGCGGGCGGGGTCGAGCGACGCCTCCAGCCCCGACAGCGTCTGGCGGAGGAGGTAGCGGCGGCCGCCCGCGTGGATGCGCGCGTAGTTCCCCTCGGCCTCGATCCAGTCCACCTCGGCCGTGCGCAGCACCACGATCCGCTTCCCCAGGCGCACCGCGAGCCGCTCCAGGTACGCGGGCGCGCGCACCGCCTCGGCCACCACCCGCCGCAGCTCGGCCTCCGAGAGCGCGGGGCCGCCGGCCGCGAGCGCGGCGCGCGCCTTGGCCAGCGCCGCCCGGAAGCGCGAGCGGCGCAGCGGCTTGAGGAGGTAGTCGGCCGCGCTCACGTCGAAGGCGCGCACGGCGAACTCGTCGTGGGCGGTGGTGAAGATGGTGACCGGGGGGCGCCTCCCCAGCGCGCGCAGCACCGCGAAGCCGTCGCGCACGGGCATCTGCACGTCCAGGAAGAGCAGGTCGGGGCGCTCGGCGCGCACGCGCTCCAGCGCCTCGCCCCCGTCGGCGGCCTCGCCCACCACCTCCACGTCGGGCTCGGCCGCCAGCAGGTCGCGCACGCGGGCGCGCGCCGGCGGCTCGTTGTCGGCGATCAGGGCGCGGATCGTCACGCCGCCTCCCGGCCCGGGGCGCCGCCGCCGCGGCGGAACGGCAGCTCCAGCTCGACCACCGCGCCGCCGCCCGGCGCCGGGCGGATGGTGAGCCGCTCGCCGCCGTAGAGGTGGCGGAGCCGCGCGCGGGTGCTCCCCAGCCCCACGCCCTCGCGGTAGGCGAGCGGGAAGCCCGGCCCGTTGTCGGCCACGCGCAGGCGAAGGACGCCGCCCTCGCGCCCGACGCACACCTCCACGCGCCCGCGCCCGGGGCGGCGCGCCACGCCGTGGCGCATGGCGTTCTCCACCAGCGGCTGCAGCACCAGGTGGGGGACCCGCGCGTCCAGCGCGCTCGCCTCCACCCGCCGCACCACCTCCAGCCGCTCGCCGAAGCGCGCCTGCTGGATGCGCAGGTACGGCTCGAGCGTGGCCAGTTCCTCGCGCAGGGTGACCTCCTGGGTGTGCTCGTGGGCCAGGCTGGCGCGCAGCAGGTCGCTCAGGTCGCCGATCATCTCCTCGGCGGCCTCGGGGTCGCGGCGCACCAGCGAGGCCACGGTGTTCAGCGCGTTGAAGAGGAAGTGCGGCTGCAGGTGCGCCTTGAGGGCCCTGAGCCGCGCGCGGGAGAGCTCGCCCTCCAGCCGCGCGGCGGCCAGCTCGCGCTCGCGCAGCCGCCGGAAGTACTCCAGGCCGTGCATCATCCCCACCAGCGTGTAGCTGAACATGAGGCCGCTGGGGAAGCGGGACAGGGTCTCGTAGAACGCGAAGTCCGGCGGCACGCCGAAGTCCGCGTTCAGCCAGCCGGTGAACCAGTACTCGGTGAGGGAGCGGAAACTGGCGAGCACCAGGCCGCCCAGCGCGAACGCCAGGGCGCCGCGCCGCCACCCGCCGCGGTCCAGCGGGTAGCGCCGCGCCAGCCACCACGCCCCCAGGCACAGCACGGCCCACACGTACACCTCGAACGCCGACACTCCCAGCGCGCGCCACCACGACGGCCGGCCGAGCCGCTGCTCGTTGACGTAGTAGTTCCGCGCCGCGAAGAGCGGGACGAAGAGGGTGTACGCGGCCAGCAGCAGGAGCGGCAGCCGCCCGGGGCGCGGCGCCCGGACCTCCGGGCGTTGCGCGAGGGCCGGCTCCGCGACGGCGGGCGCGGCGATCGAAATGGTGGTCACGGAATCTCGGCGCGATGGTGAGGGACCTGGCCGGAACGGTGCGAAGTGTGAGATGCCGGGGAGGCGCCGGAAGGTTGTCGACAATTCGTCGATCTCGGCTCGGACGGGACAATGTGGTGGTCGATCCGGACGATTACGGACGACCCTCGTCGCTGGCCCGACGGAGTATTTCGTCCGTCAGCGGCGGGCCTGCAGGTGGATTACTGCCATACACCGGCTGAGTCCGCGCGCGCTCAGGGCCGGGGCCCCGGAGCCCGCCCGACCGCCATCCCCAGCCGCACCGGCGCGTGGGGCTGGAGCTCCGGCGCCAGCTCCACGCGGCCGGGCTCGAAGACGAGGACCACCGTCGAGCCCAGGTGGAAGGTCATGATGTGGCCGCCCTGCTCGACCGGGACGGGCGGGTCGTAGACCTTGCTCCGCGCGTCGACGCCCCTGCGGTTGGTCACCCAGGCGTCGGTACCGGGGGGCGCGTTCCACTCGCGGTCGAAGGCGGCGGAGATGCGGCCCACGTTGTAGGCGCCCACCGCGACCACCGCCACGCGCCCCAGCGGCCCGTCGACGTAGCACAGCAGCCGCTCGTTGCGCGCGAACAGGTCGGCGACGTGCAGCACCGAGGGGAGGTTCACCGGCATCAGCGCGCCGGGGACGTGCCGCGCCCGCGGGATCGTCCCCGCGCACGGCGAGTGGATGCGGTGGTAGTCCTTCGGGCTCAGGTACAGCGTCACGAAGGCACCGCCCTCGAAGCGCTCCCACTGGCCGTCCTCGTCCAGCAGGTCGCGCAGCCGATAGTCGCGCCCCTTCGCCTGGATCAGCTTTCCCCCCGTCACCCGCCCCGCCTGCCCCACCGCCCCGTCCACGGGGCACGCCGCCACGCGCGGGTCGTCCGGCCAGGCCCGCGCACCGGGCTTCAGCTCGCGCGTGAAGAAGCGGTTGAGGGTGGGGAAGCTCTCTAGCGGCTCCGCCGCCTCGCCCAGGTCCGCCCCCACGAAGCGCGCGAACCCGCCGAACACCGGCCTCCTGAGCGGCTTCGGCACGCGCACGTCGGCCATGCGCCCGAACGCGCGCGAGAGCGCCCCCTGCGGCAGGCGCCGGAGGAGGGTGAGCACCGCGCGCGCGCCGGCGCCGGGGGTGTCGGGGGTGTCGGGGGTGTCGGGTCGCTCGTCAGCCCGGGTCATGCGGTCGGGCGGCATGCAGGGAGCGTGCGAACGGCGAGTGCGAAGTTCAAGTGCGTGAGTGCGTAAGTGCGTGAGTGCGTTACGGCGTAGTGGCGAGGCATGCCTCGTCCGTCGAAGCCGCTTCCCCACTGAAGCCGGTTGGGCGCACGGCAACTCGCCCCCACAGCCTCGCGCGGTTTGCGAGGCTTCCTGCTGTTGTTGCTGCGGGTTCACCCGCCCCGACGCGACGCCAACCCTCGACACCGACACCTCACCTCGGCATCCGGCCGGACCCACCCCCGTCGCGCGACCCCGGGGCCGGGGGTTAGATTCGGCCCCTTCCATGCAGCAGGCCCCGTCCCCCCGTCCGCCGGGCAGGGGGACGGATCATCCACCGAACGAAGCGACCGAGACGACGTGCCGGCCACGATCACCACCGACCTGCGCATCCCCAGCCGCACGCGCGTGCTGGGCAACGGGATGCGCGTGGTCCACCACGAAGACCGCGCCGCGGCGCTGGTGTCCGTCCACCTGATGTACCGCGCCGGCTCGCGTGACGAGCGGCCCGGGCGCACGGGGCTGGCGCACCTGCTGGAGCACCTGATGTTCGAGGGGTCGCTGCACGCGCCCAAGGGGCAGTTCGACGACCTGCTGGAGCGCGTGGGCGGCACCAACAACGGCTCCACCTGGCTGGACCGCACCGAGTACCACGAGACCGTCCCCACCCACGCGGTGGAGCTGCCGCTCTGGCTGGAGCGCGACCGCCTGGCCTTCTTCCTCCCCGTGCTCACCGCCGAGATGCTCGAGGTGCAGCGCGGGGTGGTGATCAACGAGCGCCGCCAGGCCTACGAGAACCGCCCGTACGGGATGGCCGACCAGCGGCTGCACGAGATGCTCTTCCCCCCCGGGCACCCGTACCGCTGGCCCACCATCGGCTACCTCCCCGACCTGGAGGCCATCACCCTGGAAGACGCGCGCGCATTCTACCAGACGTACTACGCGCCCGGCAACGCGGTGCTGGTCCTCTCCGGCGACCTGGGCGAGGGCGAGGCGTTCGCGCTGGCCGAGCGGTACTTCGGCGACCTGCCGGGCGGGCCGGGCGCCCCGCCGGCGCCCTCCGCCGACGGCGCGCCGCCCCTGCCGGCCGTCGCCCGCGAGGTGATGGAGGACGACGTCTCCTTCCCCCGCCTCTACCGCGCGCACGCCACGCCGGGGTTCGGGACCAGGGAGTGGGTGGCGCTCGACGTGCTGGCCTACCTGCTGGCCGACGGCGACAGCTCGCGGCTGCAGCGGGCGCTGGTGCGGGGCGCCGAGCTGGCGCAGGACGTCGACACCTACCTCTACCCCACCTCCCTCTGCGGCGTCTTCGGCATCGTGGCCACCGCGCGCTCGGGCGTGCCGGGCGAGGCGCTGGAGGACGCCGTCCGCGCGGTGCTGGAGGACGTGGCGAAGAACGGCGTCTCCGACGACGAGGTGCTGGGGGCGGTGCGCCGCGTGCGCCGCGACCACGCCAGCGAGCTGGCCACGGTGGAGAACCGCGCCGACGCGCTGGCGTACGCCGCCACCGTGCTGGGCGACGCGGGCGAGGCCGAGCGCGTGCTGGCCGCCTACGCCGAGGTGACGGCGGACGACGTGGCGCGCGCCGCGGGCGAGTGGCTGGCCGGGGAGCGGGCGGCCTCCCTGCTGGTGGTCCCGCGCCCGGGAGCGGAGGCGCCGGATGACGACTGAGGCCGCCGTCCTCCCCCGCCCCACCACCGGGGCGCCCCCCGCGCCGCGCATCCCCCGCCCCGAGCGCTGGACGCTCTCCAACGGCCTGCGCGTGGTGGCCGCGCCCCGGCACGGGGTGCCGCAGGTGGTGCTGCGGCTGGTGCTCCCCGCCGGCGCCGCGGCCGACCCGCCCGAATATCCCGGCGCCGCGCACCTGGTCGGCCAGCTGCTGACGGAGGGGACGGCCGGGATGAGCGAGGAGGAGCTGAACGCGCGGCTGGACCTGCTGGGCGCGGCGGTGCACCCGCACGTGGGCCACGACTTCGCCGACGTCGAGGCGGTGCTCCTTTCCGAGGCCCTGGCCGAGGGGCTGGCGCTCCTGGCCGAGGTCGTCACCCGCCCGGCCTTTCCCGCGGCCGAGACGGAGCGCGTGCGCCACGAGTCGCTCGACGCGCTGGTGGCGCGGCTGGACGAGCCCGCCAACGTGGCCGACGACCGCGCCGCGCTGGAGGTCTTCGGCGCCGACCACCCGTACGGGCGCCCGGAGTTCGGGACCGAGGAAGGGATCCGCGCCGTCCCGCGCGAGGCGCTGGCCGCCTTCCACGCCGAGCGCTACCGGCCGCGCGGCGCCTTCCTGGTGGCGGCCGGCGAGTTCGACCCGGCGGAGCTCGGCGCCCTGCTGGAGGAGGCGCTCGGGCGTTGGACCGGCGAGGCGCCGCCCGTCGCCTGCCCCCCGGTGCCTCCCGCCCCCGCGAACGCGGGGAAGACGGCGCTGGCGCACTGGGACCTGGCCTCGCAGTCGGAGATCCGCATCGTCGGCCGGGGGATGGCGCGCCGCTCGCCGGACTGGATCGCGGGGGCGGTGGCCAACTTCATCCTGGGCGGCAGCACCATCACCGGCCGGCTGGGCGCCAACCTGCGCGAGGAGAAGGGGTGGACGTACGGCGTGCGCTCGGGCTTCACGGCGGCCGTGCACCCCGGCGGATGGTCGGCCGAGACGGCGGTGGGCGTGGAGGTGACGGACGACGCGGTGGCCGAGATGCTGAGGGAGATGCGCCGGCTGATGGACGAGCCGGTGGACGAGGCGGAGCTGCGCCGGGCCAAGGACGCGCTGGTGCTCTCCCTCCCGCGCGGCTTCGAGACCCCCAGCGGGATCGCCGGCCGCCTGTCGACGCTGGAGGCGTACGACCTCCCGCGCGACTGGTGGGAGCGCTTCCCCGCCGCCGTCGAGGCGGTCACCGCCGCGGACGTGCAGCGGATCGCGCGGGAGCACTTCGACCCCGGCCGCCTGGTGCGGGTGGTGGTGGGCGGCGGGATGGAGGAGGGGGACGGCTGAGGGCGGATCGCTCGTCGACCGACCCGGCGCCAGGGGCGGACTTCCGCGCCGAAGTCGTGAAGCACCCTCTCCCGAGGTTGGGAGAGGGTGGCGACGCGGTAGCGGCGCCGGGTGAGGGCC
>DASVWD010000233.1 GCA_036389795.1 Longimicrobium sp. | reverse complement strand
GTGAAGAGCACCTGGAAGAGCGGCGTGTGGCCCAGGCTGCGCTCCACGTCCAGCTCGTCCACCAGCCGCTCGAACGGCACCTCCTGGTGCGCGTACGCGCCCAGCGCCGTCTCGCGCACCCGGCCCAGCAGCTCGCGCACGCTGGGGTCGCCCGACAGGTCGATCCGCAGCGCCAGCGTGTTCAGGAAGAAGCCGATCAGGTCCTCGGTCTCGCCGCGCGAGCGGTTCGCGATGGGAGTGCCCACCACCACGTCCGGCTGGCCCGCGTAGCGCGAGAGCAGCGCCGCCACGCCCGCGAACAGCGTCATGAACAGCGTCGCCCCCTCGCGCCGCGACAGCTCGCGCAGCGCGCGCGACACCTCGTCGGGGAGCGTGAACGACGCGCTCCCGCCCCGCGGGTCCGCCACCGCCGGGCGCGGGCGGTCGGTGGGCAGCTCCAGCACCGCGGGCGCCCCCGCCAGCCGCTCCTTCCAGTAGCCGAGCTGGCGGTCCAGCACCTCGCCTTCCAGCCAGCGCCGCTGCCACACCGCGTAGTCCGCGTACTGCACCGGCAGCTCGGGGAGATGCGCATCTTCGCCGCGCACCCGGGCCCCGTACAGCGCCGTCACCTCGCGCTGCAGGATCTCCATCGACCAGGCGTCGCTGGCAATGTGGTGCATGGTGAAGAGCAGCACCGACTCTTCCGCTCCCACCCGCAGCAGCGTGCCGCGCAGGACCGGCCCCCGCGCCAGGTCGAAGGGCCGCGCCGCCTCCTCGCGCGCCAGCCGCCCGGCCAGCGCTTCCCGCGCCGCCTCGTCCAGGGCGGAGAGGTCCACCACCGGCAGCCGCACGGGCACCGGCGCGTGGACCACCTGCACGGGCTCGCCGTCCGCGCCGGCGCCGAAGGTGGTGCGCAGCACCTCGTGGCGCCGCACCACCTCCGTGAGCGCCCACGCCAGCCCGGCCGCGTCCAGCTCGCCCGCGAGCCGGAGCGCCACCGGGACGTTGTAGACCGCGCTCCCCGGCTCCAGCCGGTCCAGGAACCACAGCCGCTGCTGCGCGAACGAGAGCGGCAGCTCGCCGCCGCGCGGCACGGGGACGACCGGCGGCGCCTCCACCCCCGCTCCGCCCCGCTGCAGCTCCTCGACGCGGCCCGCCAGCGCGCGGATCGTCTGCGCCTCGAAGACGGCGCGCAGCGGCAGCTCCACCCCGAGCGCCCCGCGCACGCGCGAGACCACGCGGGTCGCGATCAGCGAGTGGCCGCCGAGCTCGAAGAAGTTGTCCTCGGCCCCGACCCGCTCCACGCCCAGCACCACGCTCCAGATCCCCGCCAGCACCTCTTCGGCGGCCGTGCGCGGCGCCACGTACGCCCCGGCGCGGGCGGCGCCGCGGGCGGGCGCCGGCAGCGCCCGCCGGTCCACCTTGCCGTTGGGCGTCAGCGGCAGCGCCTCCAGCGCCACCAGCGCGCCCGGCACCATGTAGTCGGGGAGCCGCTCCGCGAGGTGCGCCCGGAGCGCGGCCGGATCGGGCTTCGCCCCGCCCTCGCCCACCACGTACGCCACCAGCCACTTCGTCCCGGGCACGTCTTCGCGGGCGGCCACGACGGCTTCGCGCACCGCCGGGTGCTCCAGCAGCACGCTCTCGACCTCCCCCGGCTCGATGCGGTAGCCCCGCACCTTCACCTGCTCGTCGATCCGGCCCAGGAACTCCAGCTGCCCGTCCGCGCGCCAGCGCACCCGGTCTCCCGACCGGTACAGCCGGGCCCCGGGCCCGGCGCCGAAGGGATCGGGGACGAAGCGCTCCGCCGTCAGCGCCGGACGGCCCAGGTAGCCGCGCGCCACTCCCTCGCCGCCGATGAAGAGCTCACCCGCCACTCCCGCCGGCACCGGCCGCATCCCCGCGTCGACCACGTACAGCCGCGCGCCCGCCAGCGGGCGGCCGATCGGCGGGACCGGGTCCGCGGGCGTGCACTCGGCGCAGCTCGCGCGCACCGTGGCCTCGGTGGGGCCGTAGACGTTGAAGAACCGCCGGCCGGGCGCCCACCTCGCCACCAGCTCGCCCGGGCACGCCTCGCCCCCGACGATCACCGTCCGGAGCTCCGGCAGCTCGGCCGCGGGCACGGCCGCCAGGGCCGAGGGGGTGAACTTCGCGTTGGTGATCCGCCGCTCCGCCAGCAGCCGCGCCAGCGGGGGGCCGGGCAGGAGCGCGTCGGCCGCCTCCACGCACAGGCACGAGCCCGTGCAGAGCGCGGTGAAGATCTCCGCCACCGAGGTGTCGAAGCCGAGCGGCGCGAACTGCAGCACCCGCTCCCCGGGCCCGAAGCCCAGCTTCTCCGCCTGCGCCATCACCAGCCTGGCCGCCGCGCGGTGGGGCACCATCACGCCCTTGGGCCGGCCCGTGGTCCCCGAGGTGTAGATCACGTACGCCAGGTTCGCCGGCGCCGCGGCCGGGGCGGGCGCGTCCGTCTCGAACGAGTCCGCCTCGAACGAGTCCGCTTCGCCCGGCTCGTCCGCGTCAAGGCAGAGCACCGCCCCGCCCGCGGCCGCGAGCACGCCGTCCAGCCGGTCCCGCAGCGCGCGCTGGGTCACCAGGACGCGGGCGCCCGAGTCCTCCAGCATGTAGCGCAGCCGGTCCGGGGGATACGACGGATCGAGCGGCAGGTACGCGCCGCCCGCCTTCAGCACCCCCAGCAGCGCCGCCGGGAGCTCCAGCGACCGCTCCACGCACAGCGCCACGACCGTGTCCGGGCCCACCCCCATCCCGCGGAGCCTCCGCGCCAGCCGGCCGGCCCGCGCGTCCAGCCCGGCGTAGGTCAGCGCCTCGCCCGCGAACTCGACGGCCGGCGCCGCGGGCGTGGCCGCCGCCTGCGCCTCGAACAGCGCGTGGAGGGTGCGCTCGGGGAGCTCCGCGTCCGCCGCGTTCCACTCCTCCAGCACCCGCCGCCGCTCGGCTTCGTCCAGCAGGTCGATCTCCGACAGCCGGACGTCGGGGTCGGCCGCCGCCCGCTCCAGCAGGCGCACCAGGCGCTCCACCAGCCGCCCGGCCGTGGACGGGTCGAACAGCTCCGTCCGGTACTCCAGGGAGCCCACCAGCTGCTCGCCGGCGTCGCCCATCCTCAGGGTGAGGTCGAACTTCGCCGTCCCGCTGGCGGAGGCGGCGGCGTCGATCTCCGTCCCGCCCAGCCGCAGCCCCTCGTCGTCCGCGCGCGCCGCCTGCTCGAGCGTGAAGAGCACCTGGAAGAGCGGCGTGTGCGAGAGGCTGCGCTCCGCCGCCAGCTCGTCCACCAGCCGCTCGAAGGGGACGTCCTGGTGCGCCTGCGCCTCCAGCACGCCCTCGCGCACCCGCCCCACCACCTCCCGGAACGCCGGATCGCCCTCCAGCCCGGTGCGGATCACCAGCGTGTTGACGAAGAAGCCGATCAGGTTCTCCGTCTCCAGCCGCGTGCGCCCGGCGATCGGGGTCCCCACCACCACGTCCTCGCCCGCGCCGTGGCGGCCGAGGAGCGCCTGCCACGCGGCCAGCAGCGTCATGAAGAGCGTGGCGCCCTCGCGGCGGGAGAGCTCCCGCAGGCCCTGCGACAGCTCCGGCGAGAGCGCGAAGCCGTGGCTCGCGCCGCGCCGGCTCGCCACCGCCGGGCGCGGACGGTCGGCGGGCAGCTCCAGCACGGCCGGCGCCCCGTCCAGCCGCCGGCGCCAGTACGCCACCTGGCGGTCCAGCACCTCGCCCTCCAGCCACCGCCGCTGCCACACCGCGTAGTCCGCGTACTGCACCGGCAGGTCGGGGAGGCGGGCGTCTTCCCCGCGCAGGTAGGCGTCGTAGAGCGCCGTCACCTCGCGCTGCAGGATCTCCATCGACCAGCCGTCGCTGGCGATGTGGTGCATGGTGAAGAGCACCACCGACTCCGCGTCGCCGAGGCGAAGGAGGGTGCAGCGCAGCACCGGCCCGCGCGCCAGGTCGAAGGGACGCGCCGCCTCCTCGTTCTCCAGGCGCTCGACGAGCGCTTCCCGCTCCGCCGCGCCGACCCCGGAGAGGTCCACCACGGGCAGCCGCACCGGCGCCGGCGCGTGGACCACCTGCACCGCCTCCCCGTCGGCGCCGGCGCCGAAGGTGGTGCGCAGCACCTCGTGGCGCCGCACCACCTCCGTGAGCGCCCACGCCAGCCCGGCGGCGTCCAGCCCGCCCCGCAGGCGCAGGGCGACCGGGAGGTTATACGCCGCGCTCCCCGGCTCCAGCCGGTCGATGAACCACAGCCGCTGCTGCGCGAACGAGAGCGGCAGCTCGCCGCCGCGCGGCACGGGGACGACCGGCGGCGCCTCGGGCGTCGCCCCGCCGCTCCGGAGCGCCTCGACGCGCCCGGCCAGCGCGCGCACCGTCTGCGCCTCGAAGACCGCGCGCAGCGGCAGCTCCACCCCGAACGCCTGGCGCACCCGCGAGACCATGCGGGTGGCCACCAGCGAGTGGCCGCCCAGCGCGAAGAAGTTGTCCTCCACCCCGGCCCGCTCCAGCCCCAGCAGCTCGCTCCAGATCTCCGCCAGCACCTCCTCGGCGGTCGTGCGGGGCGCGGCGTACGACCCGGCGCGGGCCGCCTCGCGCGTGGGGGCCGGCAGCGCCCGCCGGTCGACCTTCCCGTTCGGGCTGAGCGGCAGCGCGTCCAGCGGCACGATGGCGCCCGGCACCATGTACTCGGGGAGCCGCGCCGCGAGGTGCGCCCTGAGCGCCTGCGCGCCCGGCCACGCGTCGGCCACCACGTAGGCGGCCAGCCACTTCTCCCCGGTCCCGTCCTCGCGCGCCACCGCCACCGCCGCCCGCACCGCCGGATGCTCCAGGAGCACGCTCTCGATCTCGCCCAGCTCGATGCGGAAGCCGCGCACCTTCACCTGGAAGTCGATGCGCCCCAGGTACTCCAGCTCGCCCGTGGAGAGCCAGCGCGCGCGGTCGCCCGTGCGGTACAGCCGCGCCCCCGGCGAGTACGGGTCCGGCACGAACGTCCCGGCCGTGAGCGCCGGCCGCCCCAGGTAGCCGCGCCCCACCTGCACGCCGCCGATGAAGAGCTCGCCCGGCACCCCCTGCGGCTGCGGGCGGCCCGCCGGGTCCAGCACGTACATCCGCGTGTTCGCCACCGGGCGGCCGATCGGCACCGCGCCGCCGCCGCGGGCGCACGCGTGGTACGTCACCTCGATGGCCGCCTCGGTGGGGCCGTACAGGTTGTGCAGCTCCACGCCGGGGAACGCCTCCATCGTCCGCTCCACCAGGTCCCGCCCGAGCGCCTCGCCGCTGCAGAACACCCTCCGCACGCTCCCGCAGCGTGCCGGGTCGCCGGCCTCCAGGAAGGCCCGCAGCATCGGGGGGACGAAGTGCACCACCGTCACCCCCTCGCGCTCGATCACCTCCGTCAGGTACGCCGGGTCGCGGTGCCCCTCGGGGCGCGCCAGCACCAGCCGCGCGCCCACGATCAGCGGCCAGAAGAGCTCCCACCCCGACACGTCGAAGGTGACCGGCGTCTTCTGCAGCACCGCGTCGTCCGCGCCCAGCCCGTACTCCTCCTGTCCCCAGCGCAGCCGGTTGACGATGCCGTGGTGCGCGTTCATCGCGCCCTTGGGCCGGCCCGTCGAGCCCGAGGTGTAGATCACGTACGCCAGGTGGTCCGGCGTCACCCCCACCTCCGGCGCGCTCTCCGGCTCCCCGGCGACCTCGCCCCAGTCGGTGTCCAGGCGGAGCGTCCGCGCGGCGAGCGGCGGCAGGCGGTCCAGGTGCCTGTCCAGCGTGAGCACGACGGGAACGCCGGAATCCTCCAGCATGTAGGCGAGGCGCTCCGCCGGGTTCGCGGGATCGACGGGCACGTAGGCGCCGCCGGCCTTGAGGACGCCCAGCAGCGCGATCACCAGCTCCGGCGAGCGCTCGGCGCACACGCCGACGCGCACCTCGGGCCCGACCCCGTGGCGCCGCAGGTGGTGCGCGAGCTGGTTGGCGCGCGCGTCCAGCTCCGCGTACGTCAGCCGCCCGCCCGCGAAGACGAGGGCGACCGCGGCGGGCGTGCGCGCCGCCTGCGCCGCGAACAGCGCGTGCAGGCACACGTCGGCGCCGAGGTCCCGCCGCGTCGCGTTCCACTCCTCGACCACCCGCGCCCGCCCGGCCTCGTCCAGCAGGTCGATCTCCGACAGGCGGGCGTCGGGGTCGGCCGCCGCCCGTTCCAGCAGGCGCACCAGGTGGCCGGTCATCCGCTCGGCCGTGGCGGCGTCGAACAGCTCGGCGCGGTAGGCGAGCGCACCCGCGACCTGCTCGCCGAGGTCGCTCATCCCCAGCGTGAGGTCGAACTTCACCGTCCCGCTGTCGGAGGGGGGCGGGGCGGCGTCCGCCTCGCCCAGCCGCGGCCCGCCGCCCTCGCCGAGCGTCTGCTGCGCGAAGGTGAAGAGCACCTGGAAGAGCGGCGTGTGCGAGAGGCTGCGCTCCACGTCCAGCTCGTCGACCAGCCGCTCGAAGGGGACGTCCTGGTGCGCCTGCGCCTCCAGCACGCCCTCGCGCACGCGCGCCAGCACCTCGCGGAAGGTGGGGTCGCCCTCCAGCCGCGTCCGGACGACGAGCGTGTTGACGAAGAAGCCGATCAGCCCCTCCGTCTCCAGCCGCGTGCGCCCGGCCACCGGCGTGCCCACCACCACGTCGGCCTGCCCGCCGTAGCGCCCCAGCAGCGCCTGCCACGCGGCCAGCAGCGTCATGTAGAGCGTGGCGCCCTCGCGCCGGCCGAGCTCGCGCAGCGCGCGCGACAGCTCCGGCGAGAGCGCGAAGCCGCGGCTCGCGCCGCGCGCGTCCGCCACCGCGGGACGCGGGCGGTCGACGGGCAGCTCCAGCACGGCGGGCGCCCCGGCCAGCCGCCGCCGCCAGTACGCCACCTGGCGGTCCAGCACCTCGCCCTCCAGCCACCGCCGCTGCCACACCGCGTAGTCCGCGTACTGCACCGGCAGGTCGGGGAGGCGAGCGTCTTCCCCGCGCAGGTAAGCGCCGTAGAGCGCCGTCACCTCGCGCTGCAGGATCTCCATCGACCAGCCGTCGCTGGCGATGTGGTGCATGGTGAAGAGCAGCACCGAATCCGCGTCGCCGAGACGCAGCAGCGTGCAGCGCAGCACCGGCCCGCGCGCCAGGTCGAAGGGACGCGCCGCCTCCTCGTTCGCCAGCCGCGCGACGACGCTCTCGCGCTCCGCCGCGTCCACCGCGGAGAGGTCCACCACCGGGAGCCGCACCGGCGCGGGCGCGTGGATCACCTGCACCGGCTCGCCGTCCGCGCCCATGCCGAAGGTGGTGCGCAGCACCTCGTGGCGCCGCGCCACCTCCGTGAACGCCCACGCCAGCCCGGCGGCGTCCACCCCGCCCCCGAGCCGCAGCGCCACCGAGAGGTTGTAGGCCGCGCTCCCCGGCTCCAGCTGGTCGATGAACCACAGCCGCTGCTGCGCGAAGGAGAGCGGCAGCTCGCCGTCGCGCGGCACGGGCACCACCGGCGGCGCGTCCAGCGCCGCCCCGCCGCTCCGGAGCGCCTCCACGCGTGCGGCGAGCGCGCGCACCGTCTGCGCCTCGAAGACCGCGCGCAGCGGCAGCTCCACCCCGAACGCGCCGCGCACCCGCGAGACCATGCGGGTGGCCGACAGCGAGTGCCCGCCCAGCTCGAAGAAGTTGTCCTCCACCCCCACCCGCTCCACGCCGAGCACCGCGCTCCAGATCTCCGCCAGCACCTCCTCGGCGGCCGTGCGCGGGGCCACGTACGCCCGGGCCTCCTCCTCGTGCGCCTCGGGGGCCGGGAGCGCCCTGCGGTCCACCTTGCGCGTGGGCGTGAGCGGCAGCGCCTCCAGCGCCACGAACGCGGAGGGGACCAGGTACTCCGGCACCCGCTCGCGCAGCCAGCCCCGCAGCTCGCCCGCGGAGGGCGGCGCATCGGCGGACGGCACCAGGTACGCCACCAGCCGCTTCTCGCCGGGACGGTCCTCGCGCGCCGTCACCACCACCTCGCGCACGCCGGGGTGGCGGCCGAGCAGCGACTCCACCTCGCCGGGCTCCACGCGGAAGCCGCGGATCTTCACCTGGTGGTCGGCGCGGCCCAGGTACTCGATCTCCCCGTCCACCCGCCAGCGGGCCAGGTCTCCCGTGCGGTAGAGGCGCGCGCCGGGCGCGGCGGCCAGCGGGTCGGGGACGAAGCGCTCCGCCGTCAGCGCCGGCCGGTTCAGGTACCCCCGCGCCAGGGCGACGCCGCCGATGTAGAGCTCGCCGGGGACGCCGATCGGCACCGGCTTGAGCGCTGCATCCAGCAGGTAGATTCGAGTATTGGAGATCGGCCGGCCGATCGGCGGATGGCTGGGCCAGGACGCGGGGTCCCCCGCCAGCGTGTGCGCGGTGACGACGTGCGTCTCGGAGGGGCCGTAGTGGTTGTGCAGCCGGCGCCCGGGGAGCGCCTGGAAGAGGCGGACGACGGCGGGGGTGACGTGCAGCTGCTCGCCGGCCACCATCACCTCGCGCAGCGACGGCAGGGACTGCCCGCGCGCCTCCGCCTCCTCGGCCGCCTGCTGCAGCATGACGACGGGGAACATCGCCTGCTCGATCCCGGCGCTCTCCAGCACCCGCGCGAGCGCGACGGCGTCCTTCTGCTCGTCCTCGGTGATCAGGAAGACCGCCCCGCCCGTGCTCCACGCGGAGAACATGTCCTCGAAGTGCACGTCGAAGCTGAGCGAGGCGAACTGCAGCGTCCGCGCGCCGCCCGGGAGCGCGCCGCGCAGCCACTCGACCAGGTTCACCAGCGCCGCCTGCGGCAGGGCCACTCCCTTCGGCCGCCCGGTGGAGCCGGAGGTGTAGATCACGTACCCCAGGTTCTCCGGATGCACCTCCACCCGCGGCGGCTCCGCCGGCTGGCGTCCGATCTCGTCCGCCACCCGGTCCAGGAGCACGGCTTCCGCGCCGTGCGGGGGGAGCTGCCCGGCCAGGCGCGAGTCCGTCAGCAGCACCGCCGCGGCGGAGTCCTCCAGCATGTACGCCAGCCGCTCGGCCGGGTACGCCGGGTCCAGCGGGACGTACGCCCCGCCCGCCTTGAGGACGGCCAGGGTGGAGACCACCATCTCCACCCCGCGCTCCAGGCAGATCCCCACCCGCACGTCGGGAGCGACGCCCAGCCCGCGCAGGTGGCGGGCGAGCCGGTTCGCCCGCGCGTCCAGCTCCGCGTAGGTGAGCGTCTCGCCTGCGCGGGAGACGAGCGCCGCGGCGTCGGGCGTGCGCGCGGCCTGCGCCTCGAAGAGCTCGTACACGGCGCCGGCCGGCACCGCGGCCGCGGTCGCGTTCCACTCTTCCACCACCAGCCGCCGCTCGGCCGCGGGGAGCAGCTCCAGCTCGGAGAGCCGCCGCTCCGGGCCGGACGCCATCTCGCCCAGCAGCACCCGCAGGTGGCCCAGCATCCGCTCGACGGTGGCCGGCTCGAACAGCCCGGCGCGGTACTCCAGCCTGCCGAAGAGGAGCCCCCCGTCGTCGACCATCCCCAGGTCCAGGTCGAACTTGGCCGTCCCGCTCGCCGTGGCCAGCTGCTCCATCCGCGGCCCGCCCGGCGAGGGCGGTCCGTCGCCCCGCCCGTCCTCGGTCTGGAGGGTGAAGAGCACCTGGAAGAGCGGCGTGTGGCCCAGGCTGCGCTCCACGTCCAGCTCGTCCACCAGCCGCTCGAACGGCACCTCCTGGTGCGCGTACGCGCCCAGCGCCGTCTCGCGCACCCGGCCCAGCAGCTCGC
>DASVWD010000232.1 GCA_036389795.1 Longimicrobium sp. | reverse complement strand
CGCCTGCTCCAGCGCGAACATCACCTGGAAGAGCGGGGTGTGCGCGAGGCTGCGCTCCACCGCCAGCTCGTCCACCAGCCGCTCGAAGGGCACGTCCTGGTGCGCCTGCGCCTCCAGCACCCCGTCCCGCACCCGCGCGAGCACCTCGCGGAAGGTGGGGTCGCCCCCCAGCCCGGTGCGGATCACCAGCGTGTTGACGAAGAAGCCGATCAGCCCCTCCGTCTCCAGCCGCGTGCGCCCCGCGATCGGGGTCCCCACCACCACGTCGTCGCCCGCGCCGTAGCGGCCGAGGAGAGAGCTCCACGCGGCGAGCAGCGTCATGAAGAGCGTGGCGCCCTCGCGGCGGGAGAGCTCCCGCAGCGCGCCCGACAGCTTGGGCGGGAGCGCGAAGCCGTGGCCCGCGCCGCGCCGGCTCGCCACCGCCGGGCGAGGACGGTCGACGGGCAGCTCCAGCACCGCCGGCGCCCCCTCCAGCCGCCGGCGCCAGTACGCCACCTGGCGCTCCAGCGCCTCGCCCTCCAGCCAGCGGCGCTGCCACACCGCGTAGTCGGCGTACTGCACCGGCAGCTCGGGGAGCGCCGCCGTCTCGCCGCGCGCCCAGGCCCCGTACAGCGCCGTCACTTCGCGCTGCAGGATCTCCATCGACCAGCCGTCGCTGGCGATGTGGTGCAGGGTGAGGAGCACCATCGACTCCGCCGCGCCGAGGCGCAGCAGCGCGCAGCGGAGCACCGGGCCGCGCGCCAGGTCGAAGGGCCGCGCCGCCTCCTCGCGGACCAGCCGCCCGGCGACGCTCTCGCGCTCCGCCGCGTCCACCGCGGAGAGGTCCACCACCGGCAGCCGCACCGGCGCGGGCGCGTGGACCACCTGCACCGCCTCGCCGTCTGCGCCGACGCCGAAGGTGGTGCGCAGCACCTCGTGGCGCCGCACCACCTCCGTGAGCGCCCACGCCAGCCCGGCGGCGTGGAGCTCGCCCCCGAGCCGGAGCGCCACCGGGATGTTGTAGACCGCGCTCCCCGGCTCCAGCCGGTCCAGGAACCACAGCCGCTGCTGCGCGAAGGAGAGCGGAAGGCCGCCCTCGCGCGGCACGGGGACGACCGGCGGCGCCTCCACCCCCGCTCCGCCGCTCCGCAGCGCCTCCACGCGCCCGGCCAGCCCGCGGACCGTCTGCGCCTCGAAGACGGCGCGCAGCGGCAGCTCCACCCCGAACGCCCGGCGCACCCGCGAGACCATGCGGGTGGCCGACAGCGAGTGGCCGCCCAGCTCGAAGAAGTTGTCCTCCGCCCCCACCCGCTCCACGCCCAGCACCGCGCTCCAGATCTCCGCCAGCACCTCCTCGGCGGCCGTGCGCGGCGCCACGTACGCCCGCTCCCCGCCCGCCGCCTCCGGCGCCGGCAGCGCCCGCAGGTCCACCTTCCCGTTGGGGGTGAGCGGCAGCGCGTCCAGCGCGACGAGCGCGCCAGGCACCATGTAGCCGGGAAGCTGCGTGGAAAGGTGCGCCCTGAGCGCCTCCGCCCCCGGCCACGCGCCCTCCGCCACCACGTACGCCACCAGCCGCTTCTCCCCGGGCCCGTCGTCCCGCGCCGCCACCACCGCCTCGCGCACGCCCGGGTGCCGCAGCAGCGCCGCCTCGACCTCTCCCGGCTCGATGCGGAAGCCCCGCACCTTCACCTGCTGGTCGCCGCGCCCCAGGTACTCCAGCTCGCCGTCCGTCCGCCGCCGCGCCAGGTCGCCCGAGCGGTAGAGCCGCGCCCCCGGGACCCCGCTGTACGGGTCGGGGACGAAGCGCTCCGCCGTCAGCGCCGGCCGTCCCAGGTAGCCGCGCGCCACCCCGCCGCCGCCCACGTGGATCTCTCCCGCGACACCCGGCGGCACCGGCCGCAGCGCCGCGTCCAGCAGGTAGAGCCGCAGGTCGGGGATCGGGCCGCCGATCACGCTCGCCTCGCCCCGCTCCACGTCCCCGCGGGTGATCGTGCGCCAGGTGACGTGCACGGTGGTCTCGGTGATCCCGTACATGTTGACGAGCCGCGGCGACTCGTCCCCGTGCCGCTGGATCCACGGCCGCAGCGCTTCCAGCGACAGCGCCTCGCCGCCGAAGACCACCCACTTCAGCGCCAGGGGACCGGCCTCGTCGCCCATCGTCCGGTCCGCCTCGATCAGCTGCCGGAAGGCGGAGGGCGTCTGGTTGAGCACCGTGACCCCCTCGCGCGAGAGCAGCGCGCGGAACGCCTCCGGCTCGCGCGTCACCCAGAACGGCACGACGACGAGACGGCCGCCGTAGAGGAGCGCGCCCCAGATCTCCCACACCGAGAAGTCGAAGGCGGAGGAGTGGAAGAGCGTCCACACGTCGCCCGCCCCGAAGCCGAACCACGGCTCGGTCGCCTCCATCAGCCGCAGCACGTTGCCGTGCGTGACCTGCACGCCTTTGGGACGGCCCGTCGAGCCGGAGGTGTAGATCACGTACGCCAGGTTCTCCGGGCCCGCGAGAGGCTGCAGGTCGGACAAGGACTCCGCCTCGCCGTCAGCTTCAGGCGCGTCCAGGTGCAACACCGAGAGCGAATCGCCCGCCACCTCCCGCAGCCGGCCGTCGAGCGCAGCCTGGGTGAGCAGCACCCGCGCGCCCGCGTCCTGCAGCGTGTAGCGCAGCCGCTCGGGCGGGTAGTCGGGGTCCAGCGGCAGGTACGCCCCGCCCGCCTTGAGGATGCCCAGGATCCCCACCACCAGCTCCGGCGAGCGCTCCACGCACAGCGCCACCACCGTCTCCGAGCCCACGCCCAGGCGGCGGAGGCGGCGCGCCAGGCGGTTGGCCCGCGCGTTCAGCTCGGCGTAGGTGAGCGATTGGTCCTGGAAGGCGACGGCCGCCGCGCCGGGCGTGCGCGCCGCCTGCTCCTCGAAGCGCTGGTGGAGCGTGCGCTCCGCGACGATCGTCTCCGCCGCGTTCCACTCCTCCAGCACCCGGCGCCGCTCGGCCTCGTCCAGCAGCTCCAGCTCGGAGAGGCGGAGGTCGGGATCGGCCGCCGCCTGTTCCAGCAGGCGCGCCAGGTGGCCGGCCAGCCGCTCCACGGTCGCCGCGTCGAAGAGCTCCGCGCGGTAGCTCAGCCAGCCCGCGACGTGCTCGCCGAGGTCGCTCATCCCCAGCGTGAGGTCGAACTTGACCGTCCCGCTGCCGGAGTCGACCGGGGCGATGCCCGCGCCGCCGAGCCGCAGCCCGCCCTCGTCGCCGAGCGTCTTCTGCTCGAAGGTGAACAGCACCTGGAAGAGCGGCGTGTGCGAGAGGCTGCGCTCCACGTCCAGCTCGTCGACCAGCCGCTCGAAGGGCACGTCCTGGTGCGCCTGCGCCTCCAGCACGCCCTCGCGCACGCGCGCCAGCACCTCGCGGAAGGCGGGGTCGCCCTCCAGCCCGGTGCGGATCACCAGCGTGTTGACGAAGAAGCCGATCAGGTTCTCCGTCTCCAGCCGCGTGCGCCCCGCCACCGGCGTCCCCACCACCACGTCCTCGCCCGCACCGTAGCGGCCGAGGAGAGAGCTCCACGCGGCCAGCAGCGTCATGTAGAGCGTGGCGCCCTCGCGCCGGGAGAGCTCCCGCAGCGCCCGGGACAGCTCCGGCGAGAGCGCGAAGACGTGGCTCGCGCCGCGCGGGTCCGCCGCCGCGGGACGCGGGCGGTCGGTCGGCAGCTCCAGCACGGCGGGCGCCCCGGCCAGCCGCTCGCGCCAGTACGCCACCTGGCGCTCCAGCACCTCGCCCTCCAGCCAGCGCCGCTGCCACACCGCGTAGTCCGCGTACTGCACCGGCAGCTCGGGAAGATTCGCATCCTCCCCGCGCGCCCGGGCCTCGTACAGCGCCGTCACTTCGCGCTGCAGCAGCTCCATCGACCAGCCGTCGCTGGCGATGTGGTGCAGGGTGAAGAGCACCACCGACTCCGCGTCGCCGAGACGAAGGAGCGCGCAGCGCAGCACCGGCCCGCGCGCCAGGTCGAAGGGCCGCGCCGCCTCCTCGTTCGCCAGCCGCGCGACGACGGCTTCCCGCTCCGCCGGATCGATCGTGGAGAGGTCCACCACCGGCAGGCGCACCGGCGCGGGCGCGTGGACCACCTGCACGGGCTCTCCGTCCACGCCGGTGCCGAAGGTGGTGCGCAGCACCTCGTGGCGCCGCACCACTTCCGTGAGCGCCCACGCCAGCCCGCCGACGTCCAGCTCGCCCGCGAGCCGGAGCGCCACCGGGAGGTTGTACGCCGTGCTCCCCGGCTCCAGCCGGTCGATGAACCACAGCCGCTGCTGCGCGAAGGAGAGAGGCAGCTCGAGGTCGCGCGGCACGGGCACGACCGGCGGCGCGTCCAGCGTCGCCCCGCCGCTCCGGAGCGCCTCGACGCGTGCGGCGAGCGCGCGCACCGTCTGCGCCTCGAAGACCGCGCGCAGCGGCAGCTCCACCCCGAACGCCCGGCGCACCCGCGAGACCATGCGGGTGGCGATGAGCGAGTGCCCGCCCAGCGCGAAGAAGTTGTCCTCGACCCCCACCCGCTCCAGCCCCAGCAGCTCGCTCCAGATCTCCGCCAGCACCTCTTCGACCGCGGTGCGCGGCGCCACGTACACGGCCGCGTCCTCGCGCCCCTCGGGAGCCGGGAGCGCCTTGCGGTCGACCTTGCGCGTGGGCGTGAGCGGCAGCGCCTCCAGCGCCACGAACGCGGAGGGGACCAGGTACTCCGGCACCCGCTCGCGCAGCCAGCTCCTCAGCTCGTTTCCAGAGGGCGGCGCATCGGCGGGAACCAGGTACGCCACCAGCCGCTTCTCGCCGGGCCGGTCCTCGCGCGCGACGACCACCACCTCGCGCACGCCCGGATGCCGGCCCAGCAGCGACTCCACCTCGCCGGGCTCCACGCGGAAGCCGCGGATCTTCACCTGGTGGTCGGCGCGGCCCAGGTACTCGATCTCGCCGTCCGCCCGCCAGCGCGCGATGTCGCCCGTGCGATACAGCCGCGCGCCGGGCGCGGTGTTGAGGGGATCGGGGACGAAGCGCTCCGCCGTCAGCGCCGGCCGGTTCAGGTATCCCCGCGCCAGGCCCACGCCGCCGATGTACAGCTCGCCCGGCACGCCGATCGGCACGGGCTGGAGCGTCGTATCCAGCAGGTAGATCCGGGTATTGGAGATGGGCCGGCCGATCGGCGGGTGGCTGGGCCAGGAGGCAGGGTCTTCACCCAGCAGGTGGGCGGTGACGACGTGCGTCTCCGAGGGACCGTAGTGGTTGTGCAGACGAGATTCGGGGAGCGCCTGGAAGAGGCGCACGACGCCGGGGGTGACGTGCAGCTGCTCGCCGGTCGCCATCACGTCGCGCAGCGATGCCAGCCGATCCTCGGTCCCCTGCACCTCCTCGGCGATCTGCTGCAGCATCACCACCGGGAACACCGCGCACTCGATGCGCTCCCGATCGAGGATCCGCACCAGCGCGCCGGCGTCCTTCTGCTCGTCTTCCGTGATCAGGTGGACCGCGCCGCCGCTGCTCCACGCCGAGAACATCTCGGTGAAGCTCGCGTCGAAGCTCAGCGAGGCGAACTGGAGCGTGCGCGCGCCGCCCGTGAGCGACCCGCGCAGCCACCCGGCCCAGTTCACCAGCGCCGCCTGCGGCAGGGCCACTCCCTTGGGCCGGCCGGTGGACCCGGAAGTGTAGATCACGTAGCCGAGATTCTCGGGACGCACCGCCACCCGCAGCGGCTCCGCGGACTCGCGTTCGATCTCCTCCGCCGCCTGGTCCAGGAGAACGACGGTGGCATCACGAGAGGGGAGACGCTCGGCCAGGCGCGAGTCCGTCAGCAGCACCGCCGCCGCGGAGTCCTCCAGCATGTACGCCAGCCGCTCGGCCGGGTACGCCGGGTCCAGCGGGACGTATGCCCCGCCCGCCTTCAGCACGGCCAGGGTGGAGACCACCATCTCCACCCCGCGCTCCAGGCAGATCCCCACCCGCACGTCGGGAGCGACGCCCAGCCCGCGCAGGTGGCGGGCGAGCCGGTTCGCCCGCGCGTCCAGCTCCGCGTAGGTGAGCGTTTCGCCTGCGCGGGAGACGAGCGCCGCGGCTTCGGGCGTGCGCGCGGCCTGCGCCTCGAAGAGCTCGTACACGGCCCCGGCCGGCACCGCGGCCGCGGTCGCGTTCCACTCTTCCACCACCAGCCGCCGCTCCGCCTCGGGGAGCAGCTGCAGCTCGGAGAGCCGCCGCTCCGGCGCGGACGCCATCTCGGCCAGCAGCACCCGCAGGTGGCCCAGCATCCGCTCGATGGTGGCCGGCTCGAACAGCCCGGCGCGGTACTCCAGCCTGCCGGAGAGCAGCGTCCCGTCGTCGACCATCCCCAGGTCCAGGTCGAACTTGGCCGTCCCGCTCTCGGTGTTCAGCGCCTCCGACCGCAGCCCTCCCCGCGGCGGCGGCCCGTCGTGCTCCGCTTCCGCCGCCCGGACGCGCCCCTCGTCGTTCGTCCGGAGGGTGAAGAGCACCTGGAAGAGCGGCGTGTGGCCCAGGCTGCGCTCCACGTCCAGCTCGTCCACCAGCCGCTCGAACGGCACCTCCTGGTGCGCGTACGCGCCCAGCGCCGTCTCGCGCACCCGGCCCAGCAGCTCGC
>DASVWD010000231.1 GCA_036389795.1 Longimicrobium sp. | reverse complement strand
ACACAGAGGACACAGAGAACACGGAGGAACTGAAGACGCGATTGAAGTTTCTCTGTGTCCTCTGTGTCCTCTGTGTCCTCTGTGTGATGCTCTATCAGAAAGCTGTACCCGAACGATGCTCTGCAAAGTGGTATGAGACATTCAGTTACGGATTTCGATCCCGACGATCCCCTGCAGAAATGGTCCGATCGATCGGATTCGATATGAAACGATCAGCCCCGCGGGCCGGGTCGGGCCGCGGGGCTGCTGCATCTTCCGGAGCGGCGCCGGTCAGGCCGGGAGCCAGACGCGGACTTTTTCGATGAAGGCGCGGATGTCGACGGGCTTGGTGACCAGGTCGCTGCAGCCGGCCTCGAGCACCGCCCCCCGCGCGCCCTCCATGGCGGTGACGGCGATGATCGGCACGTCCCGGAACTCGGGGTCGGCGCGGAGGATGCGCGTGGCCTGGAAGCCGTCGACCCGCGGCATCATCATGTCCATCAGGATCAGGTCGGGGCGGCGGGCGCGGGCCTCCGCCACGGCCTCCTCCCCGTTCGCCGCCACGTACACCCGGTAGCCCAGCGCGTCCAGCAGGGTGCGCAGGGCGTCGCGGCTGTCCTCGTGGTCCTCGGCGATCAGCACCGCCGGCGCCTTCCCCCCCTCCGCGGCGATCCGGGGCAGCCGCAGCATCCCCCCGGGGCGCACGCGCGCCTCGGAGGCGGCGTCGCTTCCGGGAAGCGGATGCGGTTCGGCGGCGCTGGACGTCGCGAGCGTCGGGGACATCTGCGGGAATGGGTGAAAGAGACCGCAGGGCGGCGTTGCGAGACGGGCGTCTGGCGTTTACGCAAGGAGCATACCCCGATCCCGACCATCCCTGCGCCGCCGGGCCGCTGTCGCCGCGGGCCCGGCCCGGTTACAATGGCGCGCCACCAGCCGCCCCGAGCGAGGCCGACTCCGATGCCCGAGATGCAGCTCACCCGCCGCGTCCGCTTCTCGGCGGCGCACCGCTACCACCGCCCGGAGTGGAGCGAGGAGGAGAACCGCGAGGTGTTCGGCCCGTGCAGCAACCCGCACGGCCACGGGCACGACTACCTGCTGGAGGCCACGGTGGCGGGCGAGGTGGACCCGGTGACGGGCTTCTCGGTGGACCTGGGCGCGCTGGACCGCGTGCTCGGCGAGGTGGTGGCGCCGCTCGACCACCAGCACCTGAACCACGCCGTCCCCGAGTTCGCGCCCGGCGGCCTGGTCCCCACCAGCGAGAACATCCTGCTCCTCCTGTGGGAGCGCATCGCGCCGCGGCTGGCGCCGGCCCGCCTGGTGCGCCTGCGCCTGCACGAGAGCCCCGACTTCTTCGTCGACTACGCGGGGCCGGACGGCGCCTCCTGACCCTCCGCGAAAGGCCCGGTTCCGCGCACTCTGCGGCCCCTCGTTCGCCGGGCGGGTGAACCCGCGGCCCCGCGGCAACAACGGCGAAAAGCCCGCCTGCGCGGGCTCCTTCGGCGCATGCGGACGGTGCGGTGCGCCTGGACAGACATCGCCCGGCGGACCGTCGTCAGTCGAACCGGGCGGCGCGGGGGTCGAGGAGGGGGCCGGCGCGGAGCTTCCGGAGCGAGTCCTCCAGCTCCTCGCGGTCGCCGTGGCGGACGGAGTAGCGGATGCCGATGAACTCCTGCGCCTCCCACCACCGCGCGGCGCGGTGGCGCACCTCCCCGTCCACCCGGCCGCCGCGGGCGTGGTAGGCGGCCAGCACGCGCTCCGCGAAGTCCCGCCCCAGGTAGAGCAGCGGGGCGAAGTCCTCGGCCGGGTCGCCGAGCGCGGCGTCCTCCCAGTCCACCACGCCGGCCAGACGCCCGCCCTCCGCCAGCAGGTTCTCGTACCAGAAGTCCCCGTGGCGCGGCGCGGGCGCGTACGCGCGCATCCGCGCATCCGCCAGGAGCGCGTCCCACCAGCGCGCGACCCTCCCGAGCTCGTCGGCCGCCAGCCGCTCGCGCAGCACGGGGAGCACGGCGTCGCGGAGCCCGGCCATCCGCGGCTCGAAGGGCTCCACGGCCTCGATTCCGGCGGCTTCCGCCTCGGCGCCCGGGACGGCGTGCAGCGCGGCGAGGAAGGCGGCGGCGTCCGCGGCGATGCGATTGGCGTCCGGCTGCGCCAGCCGGGCGGGGTGGAGCGGCTCGCCGGGGAGGAGCGGGTAGCCCAGCGCGCCGTGGGGGAAGGCGGGCGAGGGCTCGGCGTGCCAGCGGGGCGCGGGGACGGGCGCCGGGAGGCGGGGCGCGAGCCAGGGGAGGAGCCGCCGCTCGCGCCGGTACCCCTCCGCCGCCAGGGGGATGCGGCCGACGCGGAAGACCACGCCGCCCGCGGTGGCCACCGCCACGCTGCTGAACCCCTCGCCCAGCACGCGCAGGGGGCGGACGGCGCCCGCGTCGGGGAAGGCGGCCTCCAGCGCCCCGGCGAGGGAGGAAAGACGGTCGTCGGAAGTCATCTCGTCAGCAGGAACACCGAATCTCACCCCTCACCGCGCCGTACGGAGACGGTGTCGTTCCGAGGGAGCCGCTGCGCCGAGCCTTCCAAGCGCGGTGGAGTCGGGCGGCGACCGGAGAATCTACTCACCGTGGCACGTGGGTGGCCGCAACGGACGGGCCTCGCTCGCGGGCGAAGCAGATTCTTCAGTCGCCGCCCAGGCTTCGGTGCGGACGCGGTTCGGCGCGGCGGCTCCTTCAGAATGACGGATCAGGCCCCGGCCCCGGAGCGGCTCGGTCCATCGCCAGACGGACGTGACGGGAGGGCGCGGGCGCTCGTCCACTTTCCGCCACGCGGTGAACGTAGTATCTTCCGGTCCGTTCCCCCCAACACCTCGAAAAGCCCCGGCACACGCCGTGCATCGGTGCCCGCGCGGCGCGCCGGGGGCACCCAGCGGGCTCGGGTTGCGTGCAACACCGTGCGGGCGTAGCTTTTCGCCGCTTTCGCGCAACCCTCCCACGCACCCCGGGCGGCCGCCGCCCGCAACGTCTCCGGCGCGAACCCCGGCGCCGGCGGGAAAGTCTCGGACCGCAATGGCTCTAGGCTGGTTCAAGAAGGGCAGCTTCCTCCCGGTCAACGACATCGCCGTCGACCTGGGGACCGCCAACACGCTGATCTACGTCAAGGGCGAGGGCATCGTGCTCAACGAGCCCTCGGTGGTGGCCATGGAGAAGGCCACCAACAAGATCAAGGGGATCGGCCTGGAGGCCAAGCGCATGCTGGGCCGCACCCCCGAGGGGATCACGGCCGTGCGCCCGCTCAAGGACGGCGTGATCGCCGACGTGGACGTCACCGAGATCATGCTCCGCTACTTCCTGGAGACGGTGACGTCGAAGCGCTTCCTGAAGCTCAAGCCCACCGTGGTGGTCGGCGTCCCCTCGGGGATCACCGAGCTCGAGCGGCGGGCGGTGCGGCAGAGCGCGGCGGCCGCGGGCGCCAAGGAGGTGTACATGGTGGCCGAGCCGATGGCGGCCGCCATCGGGGTGGGGCTCCCGGTGGAGACCCCCACCGGCAACATGGTGATCGACATCGGCGGCGGCACCACCGAGATCGCCGTGATCGCGCTGTCGGGGATCGTCTGCGACACCAGCATCCGCGTGGGCGGCGACGAGATCGACCTGGCCATCGTCACCTTCCTGCGCAAGAACTACAACCTGATGATCGGCGAGGCCACCGCCGAGGCGGTCAAGATCCAGATCGGCAGCGCCTTCTCGACCGGCGAGGAGCGCGAGATGGACGTCAAGGGGCGCGACCTGGTCTCCGGCATCCCCAAGACGGTGCGGGTGCACTCGCAGGAGATCCGCGAGTGCATCCAGGAGCCGATCCAGGCGGTGGTCGAGGCGGTGCGCCGGGCGCTGGAGATCACCCCGCCCGAGCTCGCCAGCGACATCGTGGACCGCGGGATCGTGATGACCGGCGGCGGGGCGCTGATCCGCGGGCTCGACGTGCTGATCGCCCGCGAGACCAACCTGCCGATCCACGTCGACGAGGAGCCGCTCACCTGCGTGGTCCGCGGCGCGGGGCGCGTGCTGGACGACATCGCCAAGTACCGCGGAGTGCTGACCACGTGAGGTTCTTCCCATGAGCGCCTTCCGCCCCTACCTGCGCGGCACCGGCGAGCGGGCGCGCAAGCGCGACCTGGCCGTGGCCGGCGCCTTCGCGGCGCTCTCGCTCCTGCTGCTGCTGCTCCCCGACGTGTACCGCGACGCGCTGGCGCACGCGGTGCGCGCCACGGTGCTGCGCCCGGTGATGGCCATGAACAGCACCTCCGCCGACCGCGAGGGGCGCTACGCCGACGCGGCGCGGCTGCGCGCCGAGCGCGACTCGCTGGTGAGCTTCCTGGTGGGGCAGTCGAACCTGGCCGCCGAGAACCGCGAGCTGCGCTCGCTCCTGGGCTTCCGGGAGCGGCTCACCTACTCGTTCGTGGCCGCCGAGGCCGACCGCGTGGGCGGGCCCGGGAGCGGGGGGACGCTGCGCCTGTCGGTGGGCGCCCGCCAGGGGATCAAGCCCGAGGCGGCGCTGGTGACCGCCGAGGGGCTGGTGGGGAAGGTGTGGCGCCTGGGCGAGAGCTCGAGCGTGGGGATCGACTGGACGCACGACCGCTTCGCGGTGGCGGTGATGACGGTGGACGGCGAGACGTACGGGATCGCCAAGCCGGCCGACGGGCCCGGCGGCGAGCGGATGCTGGCGCTCACCCCGGTGGCGTTCCACACCGTCCCCGACACCGGCTCGCTGGTGGTGACCTCGGGCGACGGGGCGCTCTTTCCCCGCGGCATCCCGGTGGGGAAGGTGGCGGGGCAGGGGAAGCAGGAGGGCGGCTGGCAGCGCACCTACTGGATCCGCCCCAACGTGAGCCCCTCGCAGATGTCGCACGTGCTGGTGCTGGGCGACCCGGTGCGCGCCCCCAGCGACCAGGACCTGGCCACGGCCTGGGGGATCCGCCTCACCGAGACCACGGTGGCCGACACCGCCGCGCGCGCCGTGGCCCCCGACTTCGCCTCGCCCGCGCAGCCGGGGCGCCCCCAGGCGCGCCCGCAGGCCCCGCGCCCGCGCCCGCGCGACCCCACGCCGGAGCTCCCCGGACGCCCCGTGTTCCCCGGCGAGCAGCGCGTGCCGCCCGGGTTCCAGCCGCCGCGCGACACCACCCGCAGGTGAGGAGAGGATGACGGAGGGGACGCGGTGGCAGTTCACGGCCTTCATCGCGGCGCTGGTGGCCGTCCACTTCGTGCTGCGGGTGGGGCTGGGGCTCGGGATCTACGCCCCCGACCTGCTGGTGGTGGCGCTGCTGCTGGCCTCGCGGCGGATGAAGCCGGGCAGCGCCGCCGGGCTGGGGGTGCTCCTGGGGCTGCTGGAGGGCTCGGCCAACCCGTTCCTCTTCGGGGCGGCGTCGCTGGCGCTGGCGGTGCTGGGGTACCTGGGCTCGCGCTCGCGCGAGGTGCTGGCCGGCGACGACCCGCTCAACCTGGTGGCGTTCCTCTTCGTGGGGACCATCGCCTACCAGCTCCTGGTGTACCTGGTGCTGGCGGTGCAGGGGAGCGGCGGCCCCGCGGTGGCCATCCTGATCCCCGCTCTGCTCGGCGGCCTCTACGCCGCCGCGGCGGGCCTCGGCGCGGTGACGCTCTACCGGACCGTGGCGTAAGGGCGGGGTGTGCCCGACCTCCCGGGGCGTCGTCCGGGTTGCCGCGACGGCACGGATTCGGCAGTAGGGGCAGAGGTTCGATCTGCTGCTCTCCCATCGAGTTAGGGTGAACGGAAGGACGGGGATGGCGAAGTACCCCACGGAAGGCCCGCGGTGAGGCGCTACCGCACGATCCAGCTCGGCGACCCGGTGCTCTTCGGGCTCGTGATCGCGCTGGCGATCTTCGGCATCGCCATGATCTACAGCGCCGGGGTGCTCGACGTCCCCAGCCGGGTGGTCACCGGGATCTGGCGCCAGCAGCTGATGTGGTTCACGATCGCGCTGCTCTGCATCCCCTTCATCCTGCGCATCCCGGTGGGGTGGCTGGAGTGGGCGGCGCAACCGGCGTACGCGCTGTCGCTGGTGCTGCTCATGCTGGCGCTCTTCATCGGCAGCGGCGAGGGGACGGCGGCCAGCACCAAGAGCTGGATCCGCTTCGGGCCCGTGGGGCTGCAGCCCGCCGAGATGGCCAAGATCGCCACGGCGCTCATGCTGGCGCGGGTGCTGGGCGAGTGGCGCGAGCCGCCCAAGACGCTCTGGGGGCTGTGGAAGCCGATCGTGGTGGTGATGCTGCCGATGGGGCTGGTGATGCTGCAGCCCGACCTGGGCTCGGCGCTGGTGTTCGCCTCCATCCTGGTGTGGTGCCTCTTCTGGGCGGGCACTCCGCTGGCCACCATCTTCTTCCTGGTGAGCCCGGTGCTCTCGCTCTTCGTCTCCATCAGCCCGGTGGCGTGGGGCGTCTACATCGTCCTGCTGCTGGTGCTGCTGCTGCGCCGCGACGCCTTCCTCTCCGAGAAGGTGTCGATCTGGCTGGCCAACGCCATGGCGGGCGCGGCGGCGCTGCCGCTCTGGAACAAGCTGCAGCCGTACCAGAAGAACCGCTTCATGGTGTTCCTGGACCCCATGATCGACCCGCGCGGGGCCGGCTACAACCTGATCCAGTCGCGGGTGGCCATCGGCAGCGGCGGGTGGCTGGGGAAGGGGTGGACCGACGGCTCGCAGAAGCGCCTGGCCTTCCTCCCCGAGCAGCACACCGACTTCATCTTCTCGGTGGTGGGCGAGGAGCTGGGCTTCCTGGGCGTGCTGGCGGTGCTCACCTGCTTCGGGCTCATCTTCTGGCGCCTGGTGCGCATCGCCGAGCGCTCCACCGACCCGTTCGCCTCCCTGGTGCCGGTGGGCATCTTCGGGAGCTGGTTCGCGCACGTGCTGGTCAACGTGGGGATGACGGTGGGGATCATGCCCGTCACCGGCATCCCGCTCCCCTTCATCAGCTACGGGGGCTCGTTCCTGCTGGTGAACCTGCTGGCGATGGCGATCGTCCAGCGCGTGGCGGCCGAGACGGGCCGCTAGCGCGCCGGGGCGGCGCCTCTCCGCTCCAAAGTCCCTTTCAGGACAATTCATATGGCATGGTTCCGCAAGCCCAAGACGCGCCTGCAGGCGGCCGACCGGCGCGACCTCGCGGGCGACGTGTGGGAGAAGTGCCCGCAGTGCGGCGAGATCCTGTACCGCGAGAAGCTGAAGGAGAACTGGCAGGTGTGCCCCAACTGCGGGCGGCACCTGCGGCTGTCGGCGGGCGGCTACGTGGCGCTCCTGACCGACGAGGGGACCTTCCGCGAGACCGACCGGGAGCTGCGCTCGGCGGATCCGCTCGGCTTCGTGGACCTCAAGCCGTACCGCGAGCGCCTGGCGGCGGCCGAGCGCAAGAGCGCGCACGGCGAGGCGGTGATCACGGGCGAGGGGAAGCTGGAGGGGATCCCGGTGTCGCTGGGGGTGATGGACTTCTCGTTCATCGGCGGGTCGATGGGCTCGGTGGTGGGCGAGAAGCTGGCGCGCGCGGGAGTGCGGGCGCTGGAGAAGCGCGCGCCGCTGCTGATCGTCTCGGCGTCGGGCGGGGCGCGGATGATGGAGGGGATCTTCTCGCTGATGCAGATGGCGAAGACCTCGGCGGTGCTGGCGCAGCTGCACGAGGAGGGGCTCCCCTACGTCTCCATCCTCACCGACCCCACCACGGGCGGGGTGACGGCCTCGTACGCCATGCTGGGCGACGTGAACGTCAGTGAGCCGGGCGCGCTGATCGGCTTCGCGGGCCCGCGGGTGATCGAGCAGACGATCAAGCAGGAGCTCCCCGAGGCGTTCCAGACGGCGGAGTTCCTGCTGGAGCACGGGATGCTGGACCTGATCGTGGACCGCCGGCGGATGAAGTCCGAGATCGGCCGGCTGCTTCGGCTGATGATGAACCTGCCGGTGCCGGAGGACTACGCGGGGGCGGCGGTGGAGGCGTAGGGAGTGCGAGGTGCGAGGTGCGGGTACTAAGTGCTTTAGTCCTTAGTCCTTAGTCCTTAGTCCTTAGTGGACCTTCGCGCCCGATGCCGCGCTCCGTCCCGTGCGCCGAGCACTAACGCACTAAAGGACTAAGCACTAAAAGACTCTCGCACTTCGCACTTCGCACTCATGTCCGACCCCGGGGCATGGCTGTTCGCCCGGCCCACCGGCGGGATCCGCTGGGGGCTGGAGCGCACGCTGGAGCTGCTCGCCGGTGTGGGTGACCCGCACCGGCGATTTCGCTGCCTGCACGTCGGCGGGACCAACGGGAAGGGCTCGGTCTCGGCGCTCTGCGAGGCGGCGCTGCGCGCCGCGCACCCGGGCCGCACCGTGGGGCTCTACACCTCTCCCCACCTGGTCTCGTTCGACGAGCGCATCCGCGTGGGCGGCCGTCCGGTGGAGCGCGAGCTGCTGCTGGCGTGCGAGGCGCGGCTCCGCGCCGACATCGAGCGCACCGGCGCCAGCTTCTTCGAGGCGACCACGGCCATCGCCTTCCTCTGCTTCGCGGAGGCCGGGGTGGACGTGGCCGTGGTGGAGGTGGGCCTCGGCGGGCGGCTCGACTCCACCAACGTCGTCGCCCCCGAGGCGGTCGCGGTCACCAACGTGGCGCGCGACCACGTGGAGTACCTGGGCGAGACGCTGGAGGAGATCGCGGCGGAGAAGGCCGGCATCTTCAAGCCCGGCGTCCCCGCCCTCACCGGGGAGGCGGCCCCCGCGCCGCTCGCCGTGCTCCGGGGGAAGGCGGACGAGGTGGGCGCCCCGCTCACGCTCCTGGACGAGGCGGCGGCCGTGGGCGACGTCGCCACCTCGCTGCAGGGGACGAGATTCCGGCTCGGCTCGCGGCGCTGGGGCGAGCGCCCGGTGCGCACGCCGCTGGTCGGCCTCCACCAGGCGCGCAACGCGGCGCTCGCGGCGGAGCTGCTGGGGCTGCTGCCGGAGGACCTGAGGCCGGGGTGGGACGACGTGGCGCGCGGCTTCGCGGCGGTGCGCTGGCCGGGGCGGCTGCAGGTGGAGCACGTCCGCGGTGCCACGTGGATCTTCGACGTGGCGCACAACCCGGCGGGCGTCGCGAGCCTGGCGGAGTCGCTCGACGCGCTGCGGCTGCCGCGCCCGGTGGTCCTCGTCACCGCGATCCTGGGAGACAAGGCCTGGGGGGAGATGCTCCCGCCGCTGCTCGCCCGCGCGGACGCCGCCATCCTCACCCTCGCGCCGTCGTCGCCCCCCTCGCGGCGCTGGGACCCCGAGCGGGCGGCGCAGTCCCTCCGCGGCGTGCGGGTTCCGGTCCGCGTGATCCCCGGCCTGGCGGACGCCCTCGGGCGCGCGGAGACGCTGGCGCCCTACGGCACCGTGCTGGTCACCGGCTCCGTCCACACCGTGGGCGACGCGCTGGCGGAGCTCGGGATCCCGGTCTTCTGACGGACTGCGAACGACAAAAACATCACACGGAGGAAACAGAGTCGACGGAGAACCCCGCGAGGTCCACCGCCGACTCCGTTTCCTCCGTGTGAGATTTCGGGGTTCAGGATCTTGATTGCCGATGATCCTCGCCGAAGTGGTGCGCCGCCGTCAGCAGGGCTCGACGGTGTAGCCGGCGCAGTTGGCGCACGCGGTGTCGGCGCTGTCGGAGATGGTCGGGGGGCACGTCACCAGCGTCGCGCCCAGCGGATCCGCCTGCGGCTCGCAGGGGATGCAGGTGGCGTCGTACCCGGTGGCGGCGTTGCCGCGCACGGTGCCCGAGGTGGAGACGCGATCGGGTTCGACCGTGAAGCTGTCGACCTGGAGCGCGTCGAGGTCGAGCCGGAGCTTTCGCATTGGCTTCCTGAAATCGAGAGGTGTGGAGAGGATGGGTGCGGGGATGATAAATGTGACATTTAAAGAAAGCAATAGGCGTGATCTCTCCCGATATTCACCCGTAACTCCTTGGTTTTACGGAACAATGGAACAGATTCTCCTTCTCCTGAAAAGAAACGTGACGGCGTATACGGAATGATACAGGTCCCGGTCGTCTCCGGTCGGCCCCACGGCCTCGCGGGGGGCTTGCGAGGCTTCCTGCCGTTGTCTCCGCGGCGCCGCGGCTTATGCTGATTGACGATCTGCTTCGGTATTCGCGATCGAAGTTCCCGTAGGGGCGAGGCCTGCCTAAGGCCTGCCTCGCCCGGATGGCCGAAGGCCATCATGCGGCGACATGCCCGGCCCGCTTCGACGAGCTTTGGTGTTGCGGCAGGCAGCGGGCGAGGCAGGCCTCGCCCCTACGAGCCCGATTACCGGATCAGATTCTCAATCGGCATCAGCCGCCCTCGCCCGAGCCCCCGGAGCCCCGACCGGATCCAGGAGGGCCTACTCCCCCTCGCCCCCGGGCTCCGCCTCGCCGTGGCGCATGGGCGGGCCCTGGGGAGGCTTGACGAGCGTGACCGCGGCCTCGCCCACGCCGTGGCCCTCCACCGCGACCACCTCGAAGCGCACGTCGTCGTACTCCACCACGTCGCCCACCAGGGGCGGGCGGCCCACCAGGTCCAGCACCAGGCCGCTCACGGTGTCGACCTCGTCGTGCTCCAGCACCACGCCCAGGAACTCGCCCACGTCCTCGATGCGCGCCGTCCCCGCCGCCGCCACCCGCCCCCGCTCGTCGCGGTAGATCTCGGGGCGGCGGCCCTCGCTCTCCTCGATGTCGCCCACCACCTCCTCGAAGAGGTCCTCGATGGTCACGATCCCCGCCGTGCCGCCGTGCTCGTCCATCACCACCGCCATCTGCGTGCGGGCCGCGCGCATGGCCTTCAGCAGCGTGTCGATGTCGGCCGTCTCGGGGATGTAGGGGACCGGGCGGGCGTCGTTGGCGTGCACCGCGCGCTGGTTGCGCAGGCGCCGGAAGAGGTCCTTGATGTGGACCATCCCGATGATGTTGTCCAGGCTCTCCTCGTAGATCGGGTAGCGCGTGTGCGGCGCCTCGCGCACCAGGCGCGCCGCCTCCTCGAACGGGGTGCCCACCTCGAGCCCCACCACCCGCACCCGCGGCACCATCACCTCGCCCGCCGTCAGGTCGCCGAAGTCGAGCAGCTCCTGCACCACGTCGGCGCTCTCGCGGCGCAGCATCCCCCCCGCCTGGCTCTCGCGCACGATGTACTGCAGCTCCTCGGGGGTGCGCACGTGCTCGGGCGAGCCGGCGCCGCGGTGGATGCCGATGAGCTTGAGCAGCCAGTTGCCGATGAAGGAGAGCGACCAGATGAGCGGCATCCCCACCGTCTGCACCGCCAGCATCGGCGGGGTCACCAGCCTGGACGTCCGCTCGGCCGCCTGCATCGCCACCGACTTGGGGATCATCTCCCCGATCACGATGTGGAAGTAGGTGAGCAGCCCCACCGCCAGCACGCTGGCCAGCCCGTGCGCCGTGATCCAGCGCGCCTCCCCCATCCCCGCCGAGTGCAGCCCCGCGGCGATCCACTCGGCCAGCACGTGCTCGCCGTACATGCCGAGCCCCACGCTGGCCACGCTGATCCCCAGCTGCGCCGTGGCGATGTAGCGGTCGCGCCTGCGGGGCTCGCGCAGGATGGAGAGCACCAGCGCCGCCAGCCGGTCGCCGGACGCCGCGCGGCGCTCCACGGCCACGCGGGGGACGCTCACGATGGCGAACTCGGCGGCCACGAAGAGCCCGTTGGCCACCACCAGCAGGAAGATGATCACCACCGCCGCGAGCTTATCCACCGGCGCGCTCCTCCTCGTCGTCGCCGCGGGGGCGGCGCGGCGTGGCCACCACCGACGACACCGCGTGGTGCAGCACCGCCTCCACCTCCATCCGCACCCCGTCGATCACCACCGTCTCGCCCACCGCGGGGACGTGGCCCAGCGCCTCGGTCACCCGCCCGCCCACGGTGTCGCTCTCGCCGTCCAGGTACACGCCGATCCAGGGCTCGGCCTCGTCCAGGCGCAGGAAGCCGGGGAGCCGCACCCGCCCGTCGGGGAGCCGCTCGGGCGCGGGGTCGTCGCCCTTCAGCTCGTCGCCCACGTCGCCCATCACCTCGGTGAGCACGTCGTCGAGCGTCACCAGCCCGCTCACGCCGGCGAACTCGTCCAGGAGCACGGCCTGGTGGGTCTTCTGCTCGCGCATGCGGGCCAGGAGCTGCTCGGCCGTCACCGTCTCGGGGACGGTGAGGATCGGGCGGATGAGCGGCTCGATGGAGGTGAGCGGCGCCCCGCCCAGGCCGCGGGTGAAGAGGTCGCGCGTGTGCAGCACCCCCAGCACGTGGTCGATGTCGCCGCGGTAGACGGGGAGGCGCGTGTACGGGCTCTCGGCCACCTGCTCGATCACCCGCTCCACGGGGGTGGAGATCTCCACCGCGGCGATGCGCTGGCGGGGGACCATCAGGTGGCGCGCCGGGCGCACTCCCAGCTGCAGCGCGCGCCGGAGCCGCCGGTGCTCGTCGGGCTCCAGCATCCCCCCGTCGCGGCTCTCGGCGATCAGCAGGTCGATCTCCTCGGGCGAGTGGATGTGCCGGTGCCCCACCTCGGCCATCCCGAAGAGCCTGAGGCCCGCCGCCGCGCTCGCGTTCAGCACCTTGAGGAACGGCGCGAACGCCACCAGCGACCAGCGCATCGGCAGCACGGTGAAGAGCGCCACCTGCGTGGGCCGCGCCAGCGCCAGGTACTTGGGCACCAGCTCGCTCAGCAGCATCTGCAGCGCGGTGAGCACCAGCAGGACGACGACCGTGGCGGTGGAGGCGGCGGCCGCCTCGCCCAGGCCCCCCAGCCGGCGGAAGAGGGGGCGCACCTGGACGGCGATGGTGGCCTGCGCGTAGGCGCCCACCACCAGGCTGGTGATGGTGATCCCCATCTGGCTGCCGGAGATGTAGCGGTCGAGCCGGCGGGGGTCCTCCAGGATCGGCAGGAGGCTGGCGGCCAGGCCGCTGCCCTGCTCGGCCTTCTGGCGGATGCGGGCGCGGCGCACGGACACCGCCGAGAACTCGGCGGCGACGTAGAGGGCGGTGCAGGCGATGAGGAGGAAGACGACCAGGAACGGTCCGAGCGTCATCTCTCGCCGGAGCGTGGGAGTGCGCGGGACGGCCCCCGCGCGGAAGCGGGCCGGGGGACGGGGTCCCTCCAGCCCTTGCCGCGCGTCGAAAGACGCAGGGAGCACGCCAGGGCGCAGGCGACGGCGCAACTGGCACACCGTGAACGCTGGAGGGTACGTCGTGCGCTCCCGGGCCGCAAGGCGGGAAAGCGTATGGAGTACGAGGTACGAAAGTACGAAGTGCGTGAGTGCGTGAGTGCGTGAGTGCGTGAGTGCGTGAGTGCGTGACGCTGGGCACCCTGTCGCCGTCTTGCCGTCGCACCCCGTACCCCGTACTTCGTACCCCCGTACTTTCGTACTCCGTACTTCCGTACCGGGGTTGTGTTATCGGACGGATTTCAGACGTCTTTCACGGGGGCGATTTGGGCACGGAGGGCCCGGGCGTTACATTGAGGCCCCTTCGGTCGAAAAAGAACCGCGCGGAGCCTGACTGAGGAGAAGCTTTTGGACATGGAAGACGGCGGTCTGGCGGACCGCCTGCGCGACAAGATCCTGAACCAGCTGCACCTGGGGCAGCTCCGGCCGGGCGACCGCCTGCCCAGCATCCGCACCCTCTGGCGGGAGATGGGGGTGGACCACCGGGTGGTGGCGCAGGCCTACCGCACCCTCGAGGCCGAGGGGCTGGTGGAGGTGCGCGGGCGCTCGGGGGTGTACCTCGCCCCGCAGGACCAGTTCGGCGGCGAGCTGCTGGCCGAGACGGCGCGCTGGCTGGCCGGGGTGCTGGTGGAGGCGTGGAAGCGCCGCATGACCATCTCCGAGCTCCCCGACCTCATCCGCCGCTGCACGGTGAGCGTGCGGCTGCGCTGCGGCTGCGTGGAGTCGAACCTGGACCAGATGACGGCCTACACCACCGAGCTCGAGGAGCAGTTCGGGCTGGAGCCGGTGCCGATCTACATCTCGCCGTACCCGCTGCCGCGCCCCGACCGCTCGGTGGAGTTCCACGGCGTCGAGGAGCAGATCCGCAACGTGGACCTGGTGGTCACCACCAGCTACCACGCCCGCCTGGTGCGCAAGGCGGCCGAGAACGTGGGGATCCCCGCCGTGGTGCTCACCGTGAACCCCGAGGTGGTGGAGACCATCCAGAGGCACCTGCGCGAGCGCCCGCTCACCGTGGTGGCGCAGGAGCCCGTCTTCGGCGAGCGCATGCGCGCCATGTACGCCGAGGATGCCCCCGACCGCATCCGCCTGGTGGTGGCGGAGGACCGGGCGGCGCTCGGCGCCCTCGACCCCGACGAGCCGGTGCTCCTCACCCGCGCGGCGCGCGAGCGCCTGGGCGACGAGGTGCAGCTGCCGGTGCTCCTCCCCCACTCCCCCACCTTCTCGCCGCACACCGCGCGCGAGCTGCTGGGGGTGATCATCCGCCTGAACGTGGAGGCGTCGCGCGGGGTGGGGGGCAACGGGGCGGGGGGGCGGAGCTTCGACTCGCTGGACACGCTCGGCACCTGACTCACCGCGGACAGGGCCTCCCGCCCCGCCCCGGACGTGCCGCGGCGCGCACCCGGGGCGGGCCGCGGCGCCCTCGCGCGCGGCCCCGGCGCCAGGACCATTGACCGCGGGCGCTTCACGCGCTAGGCTGTTGCCTGTCCCTCAGGCAGTCCCTCCCCGCCGACCGAGACCCCGGTCGATCCAGCACACGCCCGACCCGGCCATATCGATGAAGAACACGAGCGATCCCCGTCCCGGGCCGAACGCAGCGCCGCTCCGCCGCCCGTGGGAGGCGCCGCGGGTGAGCGACCTCCCCCGGCTCACCGAGCTGACGCTGCAGACCGGCCCGGGCATCCCCGGCGGGGGTGGCCCCGGCGGCGGCGGCAGCACCGTGATCATCTGATCCGGCCGCCGCGGCAGCCCTGACGTATTCGCGCGGCCCTGCCTCTTCCGGCGTGGGCCGCGCGCTTCCGTTCCGCCTCCCGGCATTGCGGGGGGCGCCGGCCGCTCCCCGCGGGCGGCTCCGTTCCGCCGACCGGAGCTCCGGTCCATCCAGTCCACGCCGAACCCGTCACCGCGATGAAGAACGCGAGCGATTCCCCGAACGCCACGCAGACCGTCCGCCGCGCGTGGAAGGCGCCGCGGGTGAGCGACCTCCCCCGGCTCAGCGAGCTGACGCTGCAGGCCGGCCCGAACACGCCCGGCGGGGGCGGCGGCGGTGGCGGTGGGGGCGGCGGCAGCACCGTGATCGCCTGATCGCCCGCTGTAGCCCGGAGAAGAGACGCGGGGGCGTGACCAGCGCTCCCGCGTCTCTTTGTCAGATTGGACTCACGCAGAGACGCAGAGACACGGAGACGCGGAGAAGCCCGGCGGGTTCTCTGCGTCTCCGCGTCTCCGTGTGATACCGTTTTTCGAGATTCGCTGTGTATTGGGAAGCTGTCATTCCGAGTGGAGCCCGATGCGCTGATCTCGCGTTCGCCACCGAAGTCGGCCGGGCTCCCGAGGAATCTACTCGCGGCCGGCAGGAGGCCGGACCGATGCTTGGAGCCAGCGTCCGGGCGGGGTGAGTAGGTTCCTCGGGCGCCGCCCAGCTGAGGTGTGAAATCCGGATCGGTGCTGCGGCGCCGCTCGGAATGACATGGTTCGCGAAAGAACCGGATTGCACACTGATTCCTGGAATCCGGTATGAGATCTTCTTCAGGATTTTCGTACCCGAACGACGCTCTGCGCGAGTGGTGTCAGCTCGCGCCCGCCGGCGGGGCGGGGAGAAGGCTGAGCTGCCGCATCATCCCCAGCGTGTCGTGCTCCACCCAGTCCTCGGCGATGCGGCCGCCGTCGAAGCGCAGCCAGCTCATCCCCGTCCAGCCCGCGGCGCGGCCGGTGGCGGGCGCCCCGCCCAGCGCGCCCCGCTGGGTCCCCTCCGCGCGCCAGCGCACCACCACCGTGTCGCCGTCGGCCACTGCGCCCAGCACGATGAAGCGCAGGTCGGGGAAGGTGGCCACGTAGCTCTCGATCACCGCGCGGATCGCCGCGGGGCCGCGCAGGTCTTCCGGCGCCTCGGGGAGGTGCAGCCGGTAGTCCGGCGCGAACAGCTCCCCGGTGGCGTCCAGATCGCGGGCGTTCATGGTGGCGAACCAGCGCAGCGCCAGCTCGCGGTTGCGGCGCTCCTCTGCGGTGGGGGCGCCCGGCGCGGGCGCGGCTTCGGCTTCGATGGTGGCCATCGGGGTTCTCCTGGGGCGCGGGTGAGCGGAATCGGGACCGGACGCCAACCATACGCCCGCCGCCGCACTTCGGATCTGGGAGCATCTTGGAAGTGAAGGCACAGGAGATTAATTTCTGAATTGCAGAAATTCAGACTTTCAGATGCGAGGTGCTGATGAGTTCTCAGGAAGCCGTGCGAATCGGCAAGCGGGGGACGGTCGTCCTCCCCACCGGCATGAGGAGGCGTTTCGGCCTGGACGAGGGTTCGACAGTCCTGATCGAATCCACCGACGAAGGGATTCTCCTCCGCCCGGCAGTTGTCTTGCCGGTCGAGGCCTACACGCCTGCTCGCAAAGCCGAGTTCCTTTTGAACAACGCGGTCGACCTCGAAGACTACCGGCGCGCTGTCCAGGAGGTGCGGGGACTTGGGATCAACCCCGAAGATGTTCCCCACGAGAAGCCGACCCGGCGTTGAGGCGTGGACGTTCTCTTCCTGGACGCGAACGTCCTCTTCTCAGCAGCTTACAGCGCTGGTTCGCGGCTCCAACTCCTCTGGGAAATTCCCGCGGTGGAGCTGGTGACTTCAACCTATGCGGTGGAGGAAGCTCGGCGTAACCTGCCACAGGAAGAGCAGCGACAACGGTTGGAGGCGCTGCTTCGGCAGACCCGGCTCGTGGCGGAGGCAGGCTTCGCAGTGCTTCCTGACGATGTATTGCTGCCTCAGAAGGACCAGCCGATCCTCAGCGCGGCGATTGCTGCTGAGGCTACGCACCTGATCACGGGAGATCGCACGCACTTCGGAGCCTGGTTCGGGAAGAGGATCGGCAATCTATTGGTGCTTCCGCCGGCCGTCTACATAAACAAGCGGTTCGAGCAGGAGCAGGAGCGGAAGATAAGCGAGCCCGGCTGAACGCCGGGCTCTCTCCTTGGAAGGAATTTTCGTGGAGCCGGGCCGCAGACCGCGACCACGTCAGATCGAGGCTCCGCGAACCAGGTGCATCCGGACATTTTGGGGAAAATTGCCAAGTGAAGACATCGAGCGCTGCGACCGTTTTTCGCAGCAGATTTGCGGATTGTCACTCTGGGCCGGGTTGTGGACCGCGTGCCGATCATTTACGTTTTCCGCCCTTGTCCGGCGGGATGGAGCCTGCCGGGCAGCCAGGGCGGCGGAAAGACCGGCGCCCATCTACGAACCACACCGGGAAGTGCGAGAGATGCGCAAGATCAAGCTGGCGGTGGAGACCCTCGAGGTGCAGAGCTTCGTGACTTCGGCGGCGGGCTCCGCGCGCGGCACCGTGGCGGCCCACGACGCTACCCAGCGAGGCCCCAACTGCGGGTCGGCCTACGACGCCTGCCAGACAGGCCTCTGCACCGCCGACTGCGACCCGACCTACAGCCCGGAGGCCTGCCCCACCCAGTATCCGCAGTACTGCTGACAGGAGCGAGAAGCCCCGCCTTCGCGAGCCGGTTCCGCGCGAAACATCGAAGCGCGGTCCCGCCGCCCGCGAAGGCGGGGCTTCGTGCATTCGCAGCGGGCGATCTCATACCAATTTCCAGGGATAGTTCTGGATGGATTCTGATCCTCCGGCGAACGACGAAAAGGCCTCACACGGAGTTAACGGAGTCAACAGAGAACCCCCCGCAGTTCTCCGTTAACTCCGTTTCCTCCGTGTGAGACATTCAGTCATGAATCTCGATCCCGAACGATCCTCTGCAAAATGGTATCAGCGGTCCGGCCCGGATTCATCACCCGCGGCCGTCGCGGAGTCCGCGGCCGGGAACACCTCCAGGCTTGCGCCGGGCGGCAGCGTACGGGCGAAGCGGGGCAGCAGCGCGGCGGCGCGGGCGGCCGCGTGCGGGGTGCGGGCGTAGAACTGCACCTCGTCGTCGGCGGGGGTGAACCGGAAGCCGTCGAGGCGGAGCGTGGCGACCTTGCGCCAGCTCGCGGGCCGCCGGGGGAACCAGGTGTCGTAGATCATCGCCAGCTCGGCGCCCTTCGCGGCGGCCATGCGCTCCATCCACTCCGGCCCGCCGCGCGCCCGCCTCGCGCGCATCGCCTCGGCCGAGGCCAGCCCCCACAGGTCCAGCACGTGGGCGTCGCTGCGGTAGGTGAGCCAGCCGATGTCGTTGGCCGCCACCGGCGCGCGCCAGTATTGGGTGAGGAAGCGGTGCATCTGGTGCTGCTGCACGTGGATGTTGTTGGCCCCGAGCGGCGTCATCAGCGCCAGGTAGATCTGCAGGGCGCAGAAGACGGCGAGCCCCGCCGCCAGCGCGGCCGCCGCGCGCACCGGCCCCGCCGCCGCGGCCGCGCGCGCCAGCGGCCGGCGGAACACCCAGGCCAGGCAGAGCGCGGCCACCGTCCACACGTACGCCTCGTAGCGCCCGCCGTACCCCACCATCCCGAACGCCAGGTGCAGCGCGACGACGGCGGCGCCGAACGCCGCCAGCAGCCGGTCCTCGCGCGGCCGGGAGCGGGCGAGCACCGCCACCCCCAGCGCGAGCGCCGTGACGGCCAGCAGGCGCCCCGGGAGACGGTTCCAGTTCATCAGCGCGTTCACCGCGACCGCGTGCAGCCCCGGGGCCGCCGCCAGTCCGCCGCCCTTCACCAGCACCGAGGCGGGGAGCGCCGGCAGCCCCAGCGAGCGCAGGAAGAGGGAGAAGGCGGCGAGCGGCACGGCCGTCAGCGCGCCGAGCAGGGCCGCCCGCCGCCCGTGGCCGCGCAGCGCCAGCACCGCCAGCGCGGGGACCGACACCGCCAGCGCCTCGTAGCGCACCAGCGGCCCCGCCACGACCGCCGCCGCCAGCCAGGGCGGCACGCGCCCGGTGCGGCTCTCCTCGACCAGCCCCAGCACCACCGCCGCGGCCAGGGCGATCTGGAGCACGTGCTCCATCCCTCCGAAGACCAGGAAGAGCTGGTTGCCCGCCACGATCAGCCCCACGCCGGCGATCCCCGCCATCCACTCGCGCGAGCGCGGCGGCGCGTCCCCGGCCGCCAGCCGCAGCAGCCGCGCGCCGATCGCGACCGTCCCCGTCGCGGCGGCCAGGTTCAGCAGCAGCGGCGCCCAGCCCGCCAGCGCCGTGCGGGCGAGCGGGACTAGCAGCAGCGGCCAGAGGATGCTGGACGACGGCGACGAGACCTCACCCGGGTTCACCCCGTAGTGCCCCCGCGCGATCTCCTCCGCCAGCGCCATGTGGATGTACGGGTCGTCGAGCGAGTAGACGAGCCGCCCGCCGTTCAGCACGAGGATCGCCACGAGCTCCGCCGCCACGGCGAGCGCGAGCACCGCCAGCGGCAGCGCGAGCCCCATCCCCCACGCGCCGGGCCGCGCGTCCACCCGCGCGCCGCGCGCCTGCGGAGGAGAGCCCGCCTCACCGGTGGCGATCGTCATCTGTCGGGCGGTAGGAGATCAGGAGAGGGAGAGCGAAAGGTGGGTCTGCGCTGACCCGATGCTGTTGAAGCCTCGCGCAGTCTGCGAGGCTTTCTGCAGTTGTAGCCGCGGCTTCAGCCGCCTTTTGCGGCGGCGACCCCTACAGCCCCACCTCCGCCGCCACCAGGTCGTCGAAGGTCTCGCGGCGGCGCACCAGGGTGGCGGTGTCGCCGTCCACCAGCACCTCGGCGGGGCGGGGGCGCTGGTTGTACTGCGAGCTCATCGCGAAGCCGTACGCGCCCACCGTGTGGATCGCCAGCAGCTCGCCGGGCCTGGGCACCTCCATCTCGCGGTCGAGCGCCAGGAAGTCGCCCGTCTCGCAGATCGGGCCCACGATGTCCACCGTGCCCGTCTCGCGGCCCTGCCCCTCCACCAGCTCCACCGCGTGCCACCCCGAGTAGTGGCTGGGGCGCAGCAGGTCGTTCATCCCCGCGTCGGTGATCACGAAGCGCTTGCCCCCGCCCTCCTTCACGTAGATCACCCGCGTCACCAGCGCGCCGGCCTCGCCCACCACGAAGCGGCCCGGCTCCACCACCAGCTTGAGCCCCGTCTCGGCCACCTGCGGCAGCACCACCTCGGCGAACTCGCGCGCGCTCACCGCCGGCTCGCCCGTGTACGAGATCCCGAGCCCCCCGCCCAGGTCCAGGAACTCCAGCGGGATCTCCTCCTGCCGGAGCTCGTGCGCCAGGTCCAGCACCGCCGCGAGCGCCCGCCCGAACGGCTCCACCTCCAGGATCTGCGAGCCGATGTGCACGTCGATCCCGCGCACCCGGATCCCCGGCAGCTTGGCGGCGATGCAGTACAGGTCCCGCGCGCGCTCGGCCGCGATGCCGAACTTGGTGGCCGCGTGGCCGGTGCGCGTGTAGGCGTGCGGGGTGGGGCTCTCGATGTCGGGGTTGATGCGGATGGCAATCGGCGCCTTCTTCCCTACGGCGCACGCCAGGTCCGAGAGCGCGCACAGCTCGCCCTCGCTCTCGACGTTGAAGGCGTAGATGTCCTCGTTCAGCCCCAGCGCCAGCTCGTTGACGGTCTTCCCCACGCCGCTGAAGACGATGCGCTCGCCGGGGATCCCCGCCAGCCGCGCCCGCCGCAGCTCGCCGCCCGAGACCACGTCGGCGCCGGCGCCCATCTCGGCCAGGGTGCGCAGGACGGCCAGGTTGGGGTTGGCCTTCACCGAGTAGGCGATCAGGTGCGGCACGGGGGCGAGCGCCTCGTCCAGCTCGCGGTAGCGGCGGCGGATGCTGCCGCGGCTGTAGACGTAGAGCGGCGTGGCCCAGCGCGCCACCAGGTCGGGGATGGGGACGTCCTCGCAGT
>DASVWD010000230.1 GCA_036389795.1 Longimicrobium sp. | reverse complement strand
CTCGCACTCTCGCACTCTCGCACTCTCGCACTCTCGCACTCTCGCACTCTCGCACTCTCGCACTCTCGCACTCTCGCACTCTCGCACTCTCGCACTCTCGCACTCTCGCACTCTCGCACTCCTGGGCACTGGGCACTTGATCCTGGGCACTGGCCGTTCGGGGTTGACGGTTGCGCGGAGTGCGTTTATTTTGTGGTTTCCGAGAAACCCGCCTCAAGCGGTCTTGCTCAAGACTGAGAGGGGACCCGGGCAGGTCGGGGTCCCTTTTTCTTCCCCTCGAAACCGGCACTGGAGGATTGCGTGGTCGAGATTCAGCTTGGTGAGAACGATCGTCTGGACTGGGCGCTCAAGCAGTTCCGTCGCAGGATGATCCGCTCCGGCCTGTTCAAGGACATGCGCCGCAAGCGGTTCTACGAGAAGCCCAGCGAGGCGCGTAAGGCCAAGTCGAAGGCTGCGCAGCGTCGCCGCGCGAAGGACCGCCGCAACGCCCGCCGCCGCGACTGAGCGCGGCCGGGAACTCGGCGGAGTCAGGTCGGCTGGTACGGCGTATCCGGACCCCGACAGCAACGTTTCAGCACCCCACAGGGAGTACCGCAATGCGTACCACCGGCACGGTCAAGTGGTTCAACTCGGAGAAGGGCTACGGCTTCATCACGCCCGAGGACGGCCAGAAGGACTGCTTCGTCCATCACAGCGCCATCCAGTCCCAGGGCTTCCGCTCGCTCAACGAGGGTGACCGCGTGGAGTTCGACATCGTCCAGGGGACCAAGGGCCCCGCGGCCGAGAACGTCGTCCGCCTGGGCTGAGCCCGAGCCACCGACCGCCGAGAGGGGCGCCCCCAATGCGGGGGCGCCCCTCTTCTTTTCGTCGCGCCGCGGGGTTCGAGCCCGCTACAGCAGGCCGCAGTGCATGGCGCGGATGACGATCTCCTCCTGGCGGAAGCGGCGCTCCAGCTCCTCGCGGTAGAGGCGCCACCACTCGCGCTCCAGGTGCGGCGCCATCGCCTCCACCACCACCACGTCGTCGCGCGCGACGTCGCCCTCCTCGTCCTTCCACAGCCCCGCCGCGGGCGCGCGCAGGAACGCCGTCGCGCCGCCGAAGCGCTCGGTCAGCTCCTTCCGCACGGCGTCGAGGTCGGAGCGGGGGAAGGGCCTTCCCTGGTTGTCGCGGACCGGGAGCAGGATCTGGATCAGGTACACGGCTGGACGGCGGGTGCGAACGTACGAAAGCGCGAGAGTGCGAAAGTAGGGGATCGCCCGCGGCGCCGCCACTCACACACTTCGCACTTCGCACTTCGCACTTCGAATCTACCGCCGGATCCGCACCTTCACCGGCTTCGACAGCGTCACGTCCCGGGAGGTCTCCTTCTTCTCGATCGTCTCCTGGTACCACTCCTGCGAGCGGTCCGCGCCGCCGTTGACCATGATCCAGCGCGCCAGCTCCACCGCGTCGACGTTGCGCATGCGGATGCACCCGTGCGAGCGGGCGTACCCCAGCGACCCGGCCAGGCCGGTGCCGTGGATGTAGTAGTCGGGCTCGCGGAAGAAGATCTTCACCCGCCCCATCGGGTTCCCCGGCGAGCCGGGCGCCTCGGGCTCCTTGTCGCGCGCCCAGTCCGAGGGCGGCGGCCGCCAGCTGGGGTTCCAGATCAGGTGCCGGATGCGGAACTCGCCGGTGGGGGTCGGATACGACTCCAGCCCCACCGACACCGGCCAGCTCCGCACCACCTCGTCGCCGTTCGTCACGTACAGCATGCGGTCGGACAGGTCGACGGTGATGGCGAAGTTCTCCAGCCGCGGCGCCGGCTGCTCGACGGCGGCCTCCAGCGTGCTCACGATCAGGCCGCGCTCCAGCGGCGGCCGCGCCTGCTGCGCGCCCAGCGGCCCCGCCGCCAGGCCGAGCCCCAGCGCCCCTGCCGCGCACCATCTCTGCTTCATTCGCATCCCCCTGTTGCGCAGGAAGTTACCAGCCCGGACCCAACTTAATCCACCGCGGTCCGTAAAGCCAGGATTATGCCATCCGTTTCCCGGCGCGCCCGGTCCGCCTGGAGCACCGCGCGCCGCCGGGCTTGACAGATCAACTTCCATTGATGTATCGTTCCGCCATGGCTACCCGGACTCCCGCAGCGACGGGCCGCATGGCGAAGCTGTTCCACGCGCTCTCCGACGAGAAGCGGCTGCGCATCGTCGAGCTGCTGCGCTCGGGGGAGCGGTGCGTCTGCGAGCTCACGGGGGTGATTGAGGCGGGGCAGTCGCTCCTCTCGTTCCACCTGAAGACGCTGAAGGAGGCCGGGCTGGTGGTCGACCGCCGCGAGGGACGCTGGGTGTACTATGCGCTGGACCCGGAGGCGATCGCGGAGGTCGAGGACTTCGCGGGCGAGCTGCGGCTCGACGCGGAGTCGGCGGTGGGCTCGCGCTGCTGCGCGTGAGCCTTTTCTTTTTCCCCAACGCATCAAGAATTCTTGATGCGAGATTCGGAGGCCCGAGATGAGCACGACCGAGAACGCCGGCTGCTGCGATACCTCCTGCTGCGGCGGCGCGGCTGCATCGACCACCAGCGGCGCCGCGGCGGCGGTGCTGGACGCGCCCACGCCGGAGGGCGCCGAGGCGATCCGCGCCACGGTGCGCGAGAAGTACGGCCGGGCGGCGCTGCGCGCGGCGGCGGGCGGCGGCAGCTCCTGCTGCGGCGCGGCGGCCGGGTGCGGGTGCGCCGACCCGATCACCTCCAACCTGTACGACGCCGCGGAGACGACCGGGCTCCCCGAGCAGGCGGTGCTCGCCTCGCTGGGGTGCGGCAACCCCACGGCGCTGGCGGAGCTGCGCGAGGGCGAGACGGTGCTGGACCTGGGCTCGGGCGGCGGGATCGACGTGCTCCTCTCGGCGCGGCGGGTGGGGCCCACGGGGAAGGCGTACGGGCTCGACATGACCGACGAGATGCTGGAGCTGGCGCGGCGCAACCAGGCCGAGGCGGGGGTGGCGAACGCGGAGTTCCTCCAGGGGCACATCGAGGAGGTGCCGCTCCCCGACGCCTCGGTGGACGTGATCATCTCCAACTGCGTGATCAACCTCTCGGCCGACAAGCGCCGCGTGCTGGCCGAGGCGTTCCGCGTGCTGAAGCCGGGCGGCCGCTTCGCCGTCTCCGACGTGGTGGTGCGCGGCCCGGTGCCGCCCGAGGTGAAGCGCAGCGTGGAGCTGTGGGTGGGGTGCGTGGCCGGCGCGCTGGAGGAGGGCGAGTTCCGGCGGCTGCTGGAGGAGAACGGCTTCGTGGACGTCGACATCGAGCCCACGCGCGTGTACCGTGTCGAGGACGCCCGCGCCTTCCTGGCCGAGGCGGGGATCGACGTGGAGGCGGTCGCGCCGCAGGTGGACGGCCGCTTCATGAGCGCCTTCGTCCGCGCGCGGAAGCCGCTGGAAGCGTGATCCAGATCCAAACCGCATGTCTCACACGAGTCAACGGAGGCAACGGAGGAACCCCTTCGTTTGTCCTCCGTTGACTCCGTTTCCTCCGTGTGAGCGCTCGAGGACGCGATGCGATACGCGCTGATCTCCGACATCCACGCGAACCTGCCGGCGCTGGAGGCGGTCCTGGCGGACGTCGACGCGCGGCCGGGCGTGGACTCGGTGTGGCACCTGGGCGACCTGGTGGGCTACGCGCCGTGGCCGAACGAGGTGGTGGAGCTGCTGCGCGAGCGCGGCATCGGCGGGGTGGCGGGGAACTACGACTCGACCGTGGCGGCGGACTACAGGCACTGCGGCTGCCGGTACGAGGACCCGCGGCAGGAGGCGCTCTCGCACCTGTCGTACACGTGGACGCGCGAGCACGTCACGCCCGGGACGAAGCGCTTCCTGAGCGCGCTCCCCTTCCGCGTCGACCTGCGGCCGCTCGGCGGGCACGCGCCGGGGCCGCGGGTGGTCCTGGTGCACGGCAGCCCGGCGCTCAACACCGTCTACTGGACGGCGGACCGGCCCGACGACTTCTGCCTGAAGATGGCCGAACAGGCGGGCGCGCGCCCCGGCGACGTGGTCTGCTTCGGCCACACGCACGTCCCCTGGCACCGCGAGATCGGCGGCATCCACTTCGTGAACGCCGGCTCCGTCGGGCGCCCGAAGGACGGCGACTGGCGCGCGGGCTACGTGCTGCTGGCCGTCGGGGAAGGAGACCCGTCCGTCGAATTCGTCCGGGTGGAGTACGACGTGGAGCGGGCGATGGACGCCATCCGCCGGAGCGCGCTGCCGGACGACTTCGCCGAGTACCTGCGCACCGGCGGCAGGCCCGCGCCGGCGCACGCCTGACGCGCGTGGAGGGGTGAGGAGCTTCGGGGTGGCGCCGGCCCGGGGCGCCTGAAGGCGCGGCTACAACGGCGAAAAGCCCGCCTGCGCGGGCTCCTCCGGTGCGAGACGCAGCTGCGGCGCCGAGGGGCGAAGTCCGGCGAGCGAGGGCAGCGATGCCGCCCTACAGCTCGCCCGCTTCGCGCAATTCGCGGTGGTCGCGGAACATGCAGCGGTCCTGGACGACGCGGATGCCGGCTTCCTCCAGCCGCCGCGCGACCGCGTCGTTGCGGATGCCGAGCTGGAACCAGACGTACTTCGGCTTCAACGCCAGCAGCTCGTCGGCGTGCCCGTCGATCGCCTCGGGGCGGCGGAAGACCTCGACCACGTCGGGCGGCTCCGTCAGCTCCGACAGGCTGGCGACCGCGCCGGGGTAGCCGCGCCCGGCCAGCTTCGGGCTGACGGGGACGACGCGGTAGCCCTGCGCCTGCAGGTACGCCGGGACGTTGTGCGCGGGCGCCTCGGGCTGGTCGTCGCCCTTCATCCCCAGTACGGCGATGGTGCGGGCGTCGCGGAGGATGGTAGCGGGGAGATCGGGAACGGTGCTCATCGGCGGCTCGGCGGTCGGGAACGGATGACTCCGGGCCGCTGATGGTAGCGGGTGGAGGAGGATGGAGCAACGACAGCTCGGCCGCACCGGGCTCGCCGTGTCGCGCCTGGGGCTGGGGCTCGCGGCGCTGGGCCGGCCCGGGTACATCAACCTGGGCCACGCGCGCGACCTGGCGGGCCGCACCTCGGTGGAGGAGATGGAGGCGCGCGCCCACCGCGTGCTGGACGCCGCGTGGGCGGCCGGCGTGCGCTACTTCGACGCCGCGCGCTCGTACGGCCGCGCCGAGGCGTTCCTCGCCTCGTGGCTCGGCGCGCGGGGGATCGCGCCGGAGGCGGTGACGGTCGGCTCCAAGTGGGGCTACACCTACACCGCCGGCTGGCGCACCGACGCCCCCGTGCACGAGGTCAAGGAGCACTCCGCCGCCGTGCTCGCCCGCCAGCTCGGCGAGACGCGCGCGCTGCTGGGGCCGCACCTGGACCTTTACCAGATCCACTCCGCCACTCGGGAGAGCGGCGTGCTGGAGAACCGCGAGGTGATCGCCGGCCTGGCGCGGCTCAGGGCCGGGGGCGTGCGCATCGGTCTCTCGCTCACCGGCGCGGCGCAGGCCGACACCCTCCGGCGCGCGCTGGAGGTGGAGTGGGAGGGGGCGCGCCTCTTCGACGCCGTACAGGCCACCTGGAACCTGCTGGAGCCCTCCGCCGGCCCCGCCCTCGCCGAGGCGCACGCCGCCGGGCTGGGCGTCATCGTCAAGGAAGCGCTCGCGAACGGGCGGCTCACCGAGCGCAACGCCGACCCCGCCTTCGCCCCGCGGCTGGCAATCCTCCGCCGCGAAGCCGCGCGCCTGGAGACGAGCGTGGACGCGCTCGCGCTCGCCGCCGTCCTCGCCGAGCCGTGGGCCGACGTCGTCCTGAGCGGCGCCGCGACCGATGACCAGCTCGCGTCGAACCTGCGCGCGCTGGAAGTCGCCTGGGACGAACAAGCCGCGGATCGCCTCCGCGGCCTCGCGCAGGAGCGGGAGCGCTACTGGTCGGAGCGCTCCGGCCTCCCGTGGAATTGAGAGCGATCGGGATGGACTGCGGTCGATCGGGAAGGCGTGGCGCCAGGGATCCGCGCGACTCGCCGTCCACCAGGACCGTCGAGTAGATCCCTCGGGTCGCTACTGCTCCCCTGGGGGTGACATCGGTGTGCTGATCGAATGATCGCTCGTGAACGGATCGGGATCACTCATCGTCACGCCATCACCGATACCATCCCGAGCACCGGCCGCCCCAGCGCCTCGTCGCCGTCGATCCTCACCCGCGGCCTCGGGTCGGGCCCGCGCGAGGCCTTCGTGAACAGGCGCCAGGCCGCGTCGCCGTCCATCGATACCCGCGCCGCCGGACGCTCCGGGCGGCCCAGGTAGAGCCGCCACGCGCCGCCCTCGCGCACCGCCGTCCAGTCGCCCCCCGCCTCGCCCTCCACCGTCACCGTCACCGCCGTCCCGTCCGCCGCCTCGACGTGGCGGTACGTGTGCGGGAGCGCGCGCAGGAAGGCGTCGAGGACGGGGTGGTAGAGCTCGCGCGACTCGATCCCCGGCCGGCCGACCGCGTCGCGGACGTGCTGCTGGTGCAGCCAGCGCTCCGTGTACTCGCGCGCCACGTCGAGCCACATCGCCGAGCGCTCCTCGCCCGCCCAGGCCACGGGGAAGAGCGCCGGCCCGCGCGGGTCCGCGGCGGCGAACATCCGCGCCGCCTCGCGCCCGGTGAAGCCCAGCAGCTCCGTCAGCAGCGCCGGGCTGATCCGGCGCGCCGCCGCCACCCACTCCGCGTTTAGCGCGTTCAGGAACGCCACCAGCTCGCCGTGGGAGCGGATCGGCTCCGGCGCCGCCGTGGCGAACCAGCCGTCGCGCTGCACCGAGATGCGGCGCAGGTCGCCGTCCAGCAGGTGCGCCGCCACGTCCTTCACCGTCCAGAGCGAGCAGGCGGTCGGCCGCTCCCAGTCGTCTGGCGCCAGGGCGCGCAGCACCTCCAGGAGCTTCTCGTGCAGCCGGGGGAAGAGGTGGGCCGTCGCGACCTCGCCGGGCGGGCGCATCAGTACCGGACGAGCGAGAACACGTCGTGTCCCTCCAGCCCCCGGCGCCCGTTCAGGAACTCCAGCTCGATCAGGAAGGCCACCGACACCACCTCGCCCCCCACGTGCTGGATCAGCTCCACGCTGGCGCGGGCGGTGCCGCCGGTGGCCAGCAGGTCGTCGACCAGCAGCACCCGCTCGCCGGGCCGGATGGCGTCGACGTGCATCTCCAGCACGTTGGTGCCGTACTCCAGCGCGTACTCGCGGCGCACCCGCTCCGCCGGCAGCTTCCCCAGCTTGCGGATGGGTACGAACCCCACCCCCAGCTCCACCGCCAGCGGCGCCCCGAAGATGAACCCGCGCGACTCGATCCCCGCCACCACGTCGACGTTCGCCTTGCGATAGCGCTGGGCGAACAGGTGCACCACCTCGCGCAGCGCCGCCGCGTCGCGCAAGAGCGGCGTCACGTCGCGGAAGAGGATCCCCTCCACGGGAAAGTCCGGCACGTCGCGGATCAGCGCCTTCAGGTGGTCCACGGGCTCACTCCTCTCCGGTTCGGGAACGGCGAACTGCCTGGTCTGGGCGTGTCCCTCCGCTGCGCTCCGGGCCGGGCTGCGCGCGCGGTAGGGCACGATACCACCGTGCCCAACCGCGCCGGGCCACCGCCGCCACGATACCCCTGTGGCGCCGGCGTCCCGGCCCTGCCGGGCGCGCATCCCTCACGCGGGGTTCCGTCGTATCGACCCCGCTGCCGCGCGAATCTCAGCGGAGTGCGCGAGGCATTACTTTCGCACTTTCGCACTCACGCACTTCCCTACCGCGTCAGCACGCTCTGGTACTTCTCCCACTCGTCCAGCACCATCCCGGCGCCGCGCACCACGCAGGAGAGCGGCTCGCTGTCCAGGTGGATCGGCAGCCCCGTCTCGTCGGCGAGCAGCGCGTCGAGGCCCTTGATCAGCGCGCCGCCGCCGGTCATGGTGATCCCCTCGTCCACGATGTCGGCGGCCAGCTCCGGCGGCGTCACCTCCAGCGCGCGGCGGACGGCGCCCACGATGGCCTGCACCGGCTCCTGGATCGCCTCGCGGATCTCCTCCGAGTAGACGCGGATGGTCTTGGGGATGCCGCTCACCAGGTCGCGGCCGTTCACGTCCATCTCGCGCTCCTGCCCCGTGGCCCGCGCCGAGCCCACCTGGATCTTGATGCTCTCCGCCGTCGCCTCGCCGATCAGCAGGTTGTAGCTCTTGCGGACGAAGGCCATGATCGCCTCGTCGAACTCGTTGCCGCCCACGCGGATCGACGCGTCGGCCACGATCCCCGACAGCGCGATCACCCCGATCTCGGTGGTCCCGCCGCCCACGTTCACCACCATGCTCCCGTGCGGGGAGAGCACCGGCAGCCCCACCCCGATCGCCGCCGCCATCGGCTCCGAGATCAGGAACACCTCCTTGGCCCCCGCCGCCGCCACCGCCGAGCGCACCGCCCGCCGCTCCATCTCGGTGATCCCCGAGGGCACCCCGATCACCACCCGGGGCTTGATGCGGAAGAGGCCGCGCGGGAGCACCGTGCCCAGGTAGTGGCGCAGCATCAGCTCGGCCATGTCCACGTCGGCGATCACGCCGTCGCGCATGGGGCGGATGGCCACGATCCCCTCGGGGGTGCGCCCGAGCATGCGCTTGGCCTCCAGGCCGATGGCGCGCACCTTCCCCGAGCCGCGCTCCACGGCCACCACCGAGGGCTCGTTGAGGACGATCCCCCGCCCCTTGACCTGGATCAGCGTGTTGGCGGTGCCGAGGTCTACCGCGATGTCGGGCACGGGTGCGGCGGCTGTCGGGTGCGTGGAGTGCGGCCTGCGGACGCGCGAGGGGCGGAATCTAACGCGCGCCCGCGGGAGCGGACAGGAGCGCGCGGGGTAGAACGATGCGATTGACCGTCCGCGGAAGCGGGCTTAGCATAGACTTACGGGCTCACCTCCTGCAAACGGGAAGGCGACGATGATGTTCTTCCACCGGGAGACGCAAGGGATCCGCATCAGCGCGCAGCCGTTCTACGTGGCCGAGCACTCCGACCCCGAGGAGGCGCGCTACGTGTACGCCTACCGCATGCGCATCGAGAACGTGGGGCAGGAGACGGCGCAGCTCGTCTGGCGGCACTGGATCATCCACGACCCCGTGGCCGGCAACAGCGAGGTGGAGGGCGAGGGCGTGGTGGGCGAGCAGCCCACCATCGGCCCCGGCGACGTGCACGAGTACCAGAGCTTCTGCATCCTGGAGGGCCCCCAGGGCTCCATGGAAGGCTCCTACGAGTTCCGCCGCCCCGACGGCTCCCGCTTCCGGGCCGAGATCCCCCACTTCCTCCTGCGCACCTACTCGGCGTAGGGAGCGGAGGACAAAACGGACGAACTTTACAACCCGTTTTGGATTCGCTATCTTGTCTGCCGGAAAGCATCGCCAGAACCCGAAGCGCGCCGCCATGAGCACGAGATCCAGGCCGACTCTGTCCTACGAAGGTACGCTGGAAGTCCTTCACGAGATCGAGCACGGATCGCCTGACACTCCGGAGCGGCAGGCTATGTTTGAGCACGCACGAGTGATGCGGCCCGCGGTGGACCGGCTGTTCGAGAGAATCCGGCAGCAAACGCCGGTGGAAGAGGAACCCCATGTCTGATCCAGCGCGCCTGCAGCGGCCCCGCCACCCCAGCCTGCGGCCCACGCCTCCGCTCTCCGTCGAGGCTTCGGAGGCCATCCTGGAGGAGATGGAGCGCCCACCCGCGGACACTCCCGAGCGGCGGGCCACCTTCGAGCGCATGCGGGTGATACAGGCCGTCGTCCGCGAGATGCTGGATGCGGAGCAGGCGAAGGTCCAGAACGAGTAGCGCGCAGAACCGTCCCAGGAGATGTACGGGTAGGTCCGTCATGTGGCCTGCCCGTTTCTTTGTCCTCCGCCTTCAACTCAATGACCTGACGATACGAGACCGCCCCCGGAGCACCGTGCTCCGGGGGCGTTCGCGTTTGCGTACTTTCGTACTCCCGTACTACCGCGCGGCGGCGGGCGAGAGGCGGTGCTCGTAGATCACGACGCCCCGCCGGGCCAGCGCGTCAATGTACGCCGCGGCGGGCATGGACTCGTCGGGGGTCCAGACGCCGGGCTCGATCTCGCCGGCGGCCTGCAGCGCGCCGGTGATGGCCAGCGAGTAGCCGGTGGTGCGCATCATGGCGGTGATGCCGGCCTCGGGGTCGAAGCGGTCGAGCAGGTCCCAGCGCAGCAGCAGCTCCTCGCCGTCCTTCTCTCCCTCCACCTCCACCCGCAGCGCCACCAGGTCCGGGCTCTGGCGCGGGTCCTTGCGCAGCTTCTCAGCCGCCACGGCGATGAACACGTCGCGCGGCTTCACCTGCACGCCCTTCACGCTCACCGGCTCCTGGCCCAGCATCCCCAGCTCGCGGACGGCCTCCATGATGCGCGCGTGGCCGGGGTAGCGCAGCGTCTTGTACTCCATGGTGGGGATCTTCCCCTCGTAGCGCTGCGCCATGGTCGAGAGCCCGCCCGCGGTGTGGAAGGCCTCCAGCATGCCCACGCCGGGGAAGTCGAGCTCCTCGACCTCGGAGAGCGCCTTCACCTGCGCGGGCCTGCCGTCGCGCAGGACCCAGGAGAGCGTGGTGTAGTAGTCGAGCACGCCCTCCAGGGAGTAGACGATCTGGTAGTTGAGCGGCGGCTCGGGGTGCTGCGGCAGGCCGCCCACCTTGATGCGCACGGCGCGCACGGCGTCCAGCTGCCGGATGCCGTGCTCGGCCAGGATGTTCACCATCCCGGGCGCCAGGCCGCAGTCGGGGACGACGCTCACGCCCTGGGCCTGGGCGCGCTCGTGCAGCGCCTTCTGCTGCAGCACGATCTCGGTGTTGCCGCCCAGGTCGCAGAAGTGCGCCCCCTGGTCCACGGCGGCCACCGCCATCCCCAGGTTGAAGTAGTAGGGGAAGGCGCTCATCACGGCGGCCGCGCCCTCCATGGCGTCGCGCACGGCCTGGCGGTCGTTGGCGTCCAGCCTGAGCGCCGTGAGCCGCCCGCCCAGGTACGGCCGCAGGAAGTCCGGGAGGGCGTCGACGGCCAGGTCGGCGATCACCACCTCGTGATCGGTGTTCGCGAGCAGGTCGTAGGCGCACGCGCTGCCCTGCTGACCCGCGCCGAGCACGAGCATCCGCATGTCTGGCAACTCCTTCGCTGGCAAGAGAGACGGAAGTCCCGGCCGCCAGGCGTCCGGGACGCGGCGGCCCGCGCGCGGTCCAGGGCGGCGGGCGGAAAGCGCGGGAAGATAGTGGAGGGCCGCGGGTGGCGCAAAAGCGCCGGACCGGACGCGGGTGGGGGCGCCCAAGCGGATCGTGGGGTCCCACCACGCTACCCGGAGCATCGAGCGGAGCATGCCGCCCGGGCATGCTCCGCTCGACGACTTCCTTCGGTTCCCGCCGTCAGCCCACCAGCTCCAGCACGTCCTCCTGGCGGGTGAGCAGGGCGTCGGGGCGCTCGCGCTCCAGCGCCTCGCGGGGAAAGGGGCCCCAGAGCGCGGCGGCGGTGCGGGTGCCGGCGGCGCGGCCGGCGGCCAGGTCGTGCGGCGAGTCGCCCACGAAGAGCGCCTCCGCGGGGGCGACGCCCAGCCTGGCGAGCGCGAAGAGCACCGGGTCGGGGTGCGGCTTGGGGTTCGCCACGTCCTCGGGGGTGACGATCAGGCCGAAGTGCTCCGTGATGCCGCAGAGGTCCATCCCCCGGATCGTCGCGCGGCGGTACTTGCTGGTGACGATGGCGAGCGCGACGCCGCGGCGGGCCAGCTCGGCCACCGTCTCGGCGGCGCCGGGGAAGGGGCGCAGCAGGTCGTCGTGGTGCTGGAGCTGGTAGTCGCGGTAGGTGTCCAGCATGGCGGACGCCTCGCCGGGCGTGCGGGCGAAGCGGGCCAGCTGCACGTCGAGCGGCGTGCCGAAGCCGCGCAGCCACTCCTCGTCGGGCGGGCACTCGCCCAGGTGCGTGCGCATGGTGTGGCGGTAGCACCGCATGATCAGCTCGGTGCTGTCGGCCAGCGTCCCGTCGAAGTCGTAGAGTACGGCGCGGATGGGGGTCAGGGCGGTCAACTGCTTCCGTCTGCTTGCTGTTCAGGCCGAGCGCAGCAGGCGGCGCTCGTGCGTGGCGATCTCGTCCTCGGCCGGCTCGTCGCGCGCGGGGTCGCGCAGGAACAGGCGAATGAACTCCTGCGGGGTGACTTCGGAATACTCGTACGCCTTGCCGCCCTTCCCAGAAACCCTGAGCGCGCGCCGTTCGGGGTCGTAGGTGAACCGCTTCCCGCCGATGCGCCTGGGCTTGCGCGGATCGACCTTAAGGTAGTTGTCGATGTCGTCCAGCGCGTCTTCGGCATAGGGCCGCACCTCGGGGTCCGCCATCTGCTCGAGCAGCACCGGGAGCACGCGCGCCAGGTCCAGCTTGCCGTGGACGCGCGCGATGTGGCCCAGCGCAGTCGCGGCGTTGCAGCGGACCCACAGGTTCGGGTGGCGCGCGTAGTCGAGCGCGAGGCTCTCCGCCTCCTCGAAATCGGGGCCGTGCAGCGAAAGCCGCAGCAGCGCACGCAGGATTTCCTGAGGATCACCCGAAGCGAAAGCACGCTCCGCCCTCTCCCGCGAGATCGGTCCGAATCCCTGGTTGACCAGCGTCTCCGCGCTCACAGGATCCTCCCGCGGCGATCCGCCATGCCCGCTGCGATCAGTCGATTTCTCATGTCCTGCTGCAACGCTTCCCAGGGAACCACATACCCGTGGAAACACTCCGCGTTCGGCCATTGGTCGACTGCCCAGAGGTGACGCCGCAACACCACGAAGACACGCTCTTCCCAGTCGACGCTGATCCGGGCGAAGGAAGTAGGCTTCACCCGTACCGAGTAGTCAAGTGCCTCCTGTCCTTCGCGCGGCTCGCGGCTGACGATCCCGTGCTCCTCCTCGGCGTGCTTGCCTGGATTCGGCTCGTAGACGCGCCTCCAGACCGGGCCCAGCGGCCGCGCGGGGGCACGGGCCGGTTCTTCCTCACCACCGTCCTCTCGCGGCATCTCATCGTCGGCGACCGGGAAGGCAGGAACCGCTTTGGATGAGACGTAAGATTCACGAAAGGTCCAGAAGTGTCAAGATTACAGGTCCCGAAGCCACGCAGCACTCCTCGTCGGGCGGGCACTCGCCCAGGTGCGTGCGCATGGTGTGGCGGTAGCACCGCATGATCAGCTCGGTGCCGTCCGCCAGCGTCCCGTCGAAGTCGTAGAGTACGGCGCGGATGGGGGTCGGGGCGGTCAACTGCTTCCGTCTGCTTCCTGGTCAGGCCGAGCGCAGCAGGCGGCGCTCGTGCGTGGCGATCTCGTCCTCAGCCGGCTCGTCGCGCGCGGGGTCGCGCAGGAACAGGCGAATGAACTCCTGCGGGGTGACTTCGGAATACTCGTACGGCCTACCACCCTTCTCCGACACCCGGAGCGTCCGACGCTCTGGATTGTACGTGAAGCGCTTCCCGCCGATGCGCTTGGGCTTCCGCGGATCGACTTTCAGGTAGATCTGGATGTCGTCCAGCGCCGCGTCGGCCCAATCTCTCACTTCGGAATCCATCATCTGCTCCAGTAGCGCAGGAAGTACCCGGGCCAGGTCCAAGTTGCCGTGTACGCGCGCGATGTGCCCCAACGACGTAGCCGCATTCCGCCGCACCCATACGTCATCGTGCCGGGCGTACTCCAGGGCGAGACGCTCCGCGTATTCGAAGTCGGGACCGTTCATCGCGAGCCGCAGCAACGCACGCAGGATCTCCTCGGGCTTTCCCGTGGCGAACGCCGCCTCCGCCCGCTCCCGCGAAATCGGTCCAAAACCCTGGTTCACCAGCGACTTCGTCTTCACAGTATCCTCCCGCGACGGTCAGCAATACCCGCCCTGATCAGCGCGTTCCGCAACTCCTGCGACAGAGTCTTCCAAGGCACCGCATACCCATGGAACTTTTCGGAGTTCGGACGGCCTCGAAACTCGCCGGCACCGTGCCAACGCAACACGACGAACGTTCCCTTTTCCTGATCCAGGCCAACCCGCACCGGAAAAGAAGCCTTCACAGCCACGGAGAAGTCAAGCGCCTCCTGCCCGTCTCGCGGCTGCCGGGCGATGCGCCCCCGTTCCTCCGGCCCGTGCTTCGGATTCGGCTCGTAGGTCCGCCTCCAGACCGGGCCCAGCGCCGAGGCGCAGGCCGGTTCTTCCTCACCACTCCCGTCTCGAGGCATCTCATCGTCAGCGACCGTGAAAGGAGGAACCGCCTTGGATGAGACGTAAGATTCACGAAAAGTCCAGAAGTGTCAAGATTCCAAGGGCGACGTGGTCGATCCGCGACGCGCGCTCGACCACGGCGTCGCGTCCCGGGCCGAGGGCGAGCACGGGGACGGGGTTGCGCGTGTGCTCGCCGGTGACGTCTTCCAGGTTGCCATGGTCGCTGGAGACGACCAGGAGCGCGTCCTCGGGGAGCGCCTCGACCAGGCCGCCGAGGAAGGCGTCGACCTTCTCCAGGGCGGCCACGGCGCCGGGCATGCCGCCGCGGTGGCCTACGTAGTCGGTGTCGTAGTGGGCGAAGAGCGTCACCTCGGCGTCGGCGGCGATGCGGGCGAGGCGGCGGCCGGCCTCGGCGGGGGCGACGTCGGGGAGCGCGTCGCCGACACGGGCGCGCCAGTGCTCGTTGGTGATCGACGAGGCCACGGCGCGTCCTTCGGCGAGCTCGGGGAGGTCGCGGGTGAGCACGCCGGCGGCGCGGGCGGCGAGCGGGGGCGCGGCGGGGCGGCGGAAGATGCGCGGGTCGGCGGCGACGCCCGCGAGCGGGTAGGCGTTGGCGAAGGCGGCCCGCGCGCCGGCGGCCACGGCCCGGCTCAGCAGGTTCTCGGCGGCCAGCAGGTCGCGCAACGCGGTGGGGACCCAGGGGCCGAAGTGGCGGCCGTAGGCTTCCGCGGCGTTGCGCCCGGTGAGGAGCGCGGTCTGCCCCGTCCCGCTCTGCGGCACGCCGGGCACTCCCAGCGTGGCGTCCGCCACGGCGAGGACGGCGGTGTCGGTGGCGATGCGGCCCTCCGCGTCCAGGTCGTCGGCGACGGGGAGGCGGCCGCCCAGGAGCCGGCGCAGGTTCGGCAGGTGCGCGCGGGCGAACGGGTTGCGCTCCGGGTCGCCCTCGCCGACGCCGACGCCGTCGAGGAAGACCAGGAGCGCGCGCTGCGGGCGGTCGGGCGGCACGGCGGACCGGGTGCGGGGGGCGGGATCGGGAGGCGGAAACCTAGCGTGCGAGGGGGAGGGGCGACAGGAAAGCGGAAGGATTCGTGGTGGTTGGGCGAGATCGGCGCGGCGGCGAGGGGGATGCCCCCTCCCCGGCCCTCCCCCGCTGCGCGGGAGAGGGAGAACTCAGCGCGGGAAATGGGTTCGGCGCGGACAGGACGGATCGGCGCGGCGGCAGGGGCGGTCGAGACATGTCTCGCCCCTACGAGTGCCGTCGTTCGCTACCGATGCTGCGTGAGGGATGCGCGCCCGGAGGGCCGGGACGCCGCCGCGACACGGGGTATCGTCGCGGCGGTGGCCCGGCGCGGTTGGGCACAGTCGTATCGTGCCCTACCGCGCGCGCAGCCCGGCCCGGAGCGCAGCGGAGGGACACGCCCAGAACTGCAGTGCGAAGTGCGAGGTGCGAAGTGCGAAGTGCGTCCTTCGGAGCCACAAAAAAGCCGCCGCCGGACTTCCGGCAGCGGCCTTTCCGATCGTCTTTCGCGACGGCGCTCAGCGGGGGATGCGGAGCTTCTGGCCGGGGCGGATGCGGCTGCGGGCGCCCAGGCCGTTGGCGCGCTGGATGGCCTTCACCGTGGTGTCGTTGCGCCGGGCGATCGTCCACAGCGACTCGCCGCGGCGGACGGTGTGCGTCCGGGCCGAGCTGGTGCGGCGGGCGGCGGAGCGGCGGACCTCGGCGCGGCGCTCCTCGGCGCGCTTGGCCTCGGCCACCCGCTCGGCGCGGGCGCGCTCGGCGGCGCGGGCCTCGGCCTCCCTGCGGATGCCCTCGACGGCGCCGGCGTAGCGCTCGCCGCGGCCGGCGGGGATGCGCACCGGGTACGGCTTGCTCCCCGGCGGGGTCATCTTCTTCACCAGGTGCGGGTTGAGCCGCGCCAGGTCCTTCTCCTCGACGCCGATGGCGCGGGCCACCACGTCCAGGTCGGTGCCGCCGGGGACGCGCACGGTCTCGTACTCCAGCGGGAGCCAGCGCTCCACCTTCCCCAGCCCATACTTCTGCGGCTCCTTGCCGATGAGCGCGGCGGCCAGCATCAGCGGCACGTAGTCGCGCGTCTCCTTCGGCAGGCGGTGGCGGATGCGCCAGAAGTCGGCGTCGCGCCCCTGCTGGCGCCCCAGGCCGGCCTTCATGGCCCGCCCCACCCGGCCCGAGCCGCCGTTGTACGCGGCCGCCGCCAGGTACCACGAGCCCATCTCGCCGTACAGGTCGCGCAGGTGGCGCAGCGCCGCGTCGGTGGACTTCTCGGGGTCGCGCCGCTCGTCGACGTAGCCGTCCACCCGCAGGCCGTAGTCGCGCGCGGTGCCGGCCATGAACTGCCAGAGGCCCACGGCGCTCACGCGCGACCGGGCGTTGGGGTTGAACCCCGACTCGATCATGCTGAGGTAGACCAGGTCCTCGGGCATCCCCCGCGCGCGCAGCTTGGCGCGGATCATGGCCTCGTAGCGGCCGGAGCGCTTGAGGTAGCGGGCCATCTCGTCGGCCTGCGACCCGGTGAGCACGTCCACGAAGTGCTCGACCGAGGCGTTGCGCGTCATGGGGATGTCCCACCGCGCCGACGTCGTCGCGGCGGCGGCCTCGCGCACCAGGGCGGTGGAGATGAGGCCGGAGCGCTCGCCGGCGCGGACCGGGCTGGAGCCGCCCGTGGCGGTCAGCGCCGCGCCGAGCACGCTCCCCACGAGAAGGGCGACCGGCAATGCCGTCCTGAACTGCATGCTACCTCCGGGATGGGCACCACGGGGCACCGCGACCTGCGGTTCGGCAGAAGCTCGGGAACTGCCTGGGATCTGGAGACACGGGGAGGGCAACGACCGCGGATGAACGCTGCTCATTTGCCCTTTGTGCTTCCCAAGATAATGGGGAACAAAGGGTTACACAACCACCGGGGGTGATTTTCAGGGATTCCTAACGATTTCCGCTACGGGGCGCCGGGGGGGCGGCGCTGGGTCCAGAGGCGTACCAGGGCGGCCACGGCCAGCCAGAAGAGGAAGAAGGCGGCGGGCCAGGCGAGCAGCCGCGGGAGGAAGATGCCGAGCGCGGCGAAGCCGAAGAGGAGGACGGCCAGGGCGGCGATCCAGCCGGTGTCCTCGCGCCCGATCATCCGCTCGCCGACCAGGGCGCGCACCAGCACGGAGCCGGCGCGGGCCAGGCGGCCCACGGTGCGCCCCACCTCGCTGCCGCGGTAGGAGCGGCGCCGCGCCTCGCGGGCCTCGGCGCGGCCGGGTTTGGCGCGGTCGTCGGGGTGCTCCAGCACCAGCCGCTCCACGGCGCGCCGCTCGCGGAAGCCGAGCCCGCCGGCCACGCGGGTGCGCACCAGGCTGATCTCCACGGCGCTGGCCAGGTCGTCCAGGAAGAGGTCTTCCATGGCGGCGGCGAAGTCGCGGTCGGTCACCGCCACGTCCATCTCCCAGTTCCCCATCAGCGAGGCCAGGTTCATGTTGGTGGAGCCCACCCGCGCCCAGAGGCCGTCGGCCACGGCGGTCTTGGCGTGGATCATGGGCCCCTCCCACTCGAAGATGCGCACCCCGGCCTCCAGGAGCGGGCGGTACCCGGCGCGCGACATGCCGCCCACGATCGGCCAGTTGTTGTAGGCGGGGACCAGCACGCGCACGTCGACGCCGTCGCGGGCGGCGGCGGCGAGCGCCTCGGCCATGGCGGGGGGGAGGACGAAGTAGGGGTCGGTGATCCAGAAGCGCCGCTCGACGCCCACGGCCACGAACTGCGAGAGGCGGTAGATGCGGCTCTTCCCCGGCTCGCCCTCCACCACGCGCACGCCCACGTCGCCCACGCGCTCGACCTGCGCGGGGTCGGGGATCTCGTCGGGGGGGAGCGGGGCGCCGGCGGCCTCCCAGGTGCGGGCGAAGGCGCGGTCCAGCACGGCGACGACGGGGCCGCGGAAGTCGACGCCGGTGTCGCGCCAGGGGAGGATGCCGAGCTCGGGGTCGCCCGCCCACTCGTCGCCGATGCACATCCCGGTCACCGAGGCGTACTCGCCGTCGATCGCCAGCACCTTGCGGTGGTCGCGGCGCAGGAACGAGAGCGGGTTCTGCAGCTGCGGCGGGGCGAAGGCGCGCACGTCGACGCCGGCTTCCTTCAGCGGCCGGAAGAAGCGCCGCGGGGTGGCCCAGCAGCCGAACCAGTCGTAGAGGAGCCGGACGGGGACGCCTTCGCGCGCCTTCTCGCAGAGCGCGTCGCGGAAGAGGCGCCCCGTCTTGTCGGGGCGGAGGATGTAGTTCTCCAGGTGCACCCAGCGCTCGGCGCGGCCGATGGCCTCGAGCCACGCGGGGAAGGCGCGGCTGCCGTCCACCAGCAGGCGCGCGGTGTTGCCGCGCACCTGGAGGGCGTCGGAGGCGCGCACCATGGCCCGCTCGGCGTAGCGCACCAGCGTGCGCATGGCCGCGGGGTGCCCCGGGGCCCGGAGCGCGCGCGGCTCGTCGGGGAGAGCCGGCAGGGGCGCGGGGAGGCTCGCTTCGCGGATCGGGTCGCTCACGCGTTCCGGGAGAAAAGTGCGTAAGTGCGTGAGTGCGTGAGTGCGTAAAACCGCGTTCGGCCGGGGCCGGGCGCAAACACCCGGCCACCGGCGTGCTGTGGGAATGATAGGAGCGTGCGGCGGGGGGCGGAAGGAAGAGCGCCCGGCGCGGGTGGATCGGGCGAATGGAATTCGCGGCAACAACCACACGAAGTCCGCCTGCGCGGACTCCCACGCCGGGATCCGCGCGTGCGGCGGCCACTCGCACGGATCCGGGCCATGAGCGTTGTTCTCCCTCTCCCGCGAAGCGGGGGAGGACCGGGGAGGGGGCGCGCCCACCCGCGGCCGTGCCGATGCCGGTGGGAGCGCAGAGGGGTCTTCTACGCCGCCAGCACGCGGCGCAGGGTCTCGGCGGTCTGGGAGACGTAGCCGCCGCCGAAGAGGTTGACGTGCACCAGCAGGTAGTAGAGCTGGTAGATGCCGCGGCGGACGTCGCGGTAGCCGGGGAGGAGCGGCCAGGCCTCTTCGTACGCGGCGTAGAAGCGGGCGTCGAAGCCGCCGAACAGCTCGCTCATCGCCAGGTCGGCCTCGCGGTGGCCACGGTAGACGGCGGGGTCGATGAGCGCGGGGGCGCCGCCGGCGGAGAGCACGTTCCCGCCCCACAGGTCGCCGTGCAGCAGCGAGGGGCCGTCTTCCTCCGCCGGGGCCAGCAGCTCGGGGAGGCGGTCGAAGAGGCGCTCCCACTCGGGCGGGGTGGCGGGGACGCGGCCCTTGAAGCGCGCCAGGTCCAGCTGCGGCGTCAGGCGGTGGTCGCGCCAGAAGTCGGCCCAGGTGGGTGCGGCGGGGTTCTCCTGCGGGAGCGAGCCGATGAAGTTGGGCGCGTCCCACCCCCACCGGCCCGTCCGCGCGCGGTGGATCGCCGCCAGGCCGCGGCCCAGGCGCTCGGCGAAGTCCGCGGCGCGGGGGGCGGGCTCCAGCCATTCGAGCGCGATCCACGCCGGCCCGGGGGCCCTGTCGTCCGAGACGGCGAGGACGGCGGGGACGCGCACCTCGTCTCCCGCGGCGGCGGCGAGCGCGGCGAGGCCCTCCGCCTCGGCGGTGAAGAAGCGCGCGGGGGCGCTGCCGTGGTGCTTGAGGAAGGCGGGGCCGCGCTCCGTGTCGATCCGGAGCGTCTCGTTGATGCACCCGCCGCCCACGGGCTCGGCCGAGCGGACGGCGCCGAGGCGCGCCTCGACCTCCCGGCGGACGGCGTCCGGGAGCATCAGCGGCCCCCGCGCTCGGCCAGGATGTGGTCCAGCAGCCCGGCGCAGGCGCGCTCGACGATGTCGTGCACGTCCTCGAATCCGCGCGGGCCGCCGTAGTAGGGGTCGGGCACGTCCAGCGCGTCGGCGGCGGGCTCGAACTCGCGCAGCAGGTGCACCTTCGCCGTGCCGCGCGTGGCGGCCTGGAGCGAGCGGACGACTTCCAGGTTGTCGGTGTCCATCGCCACCACGTAGTCGAAGCGGCGCAGGTCGTCGGGGGCGACCTTGCGGCTCTTCCCCGTCAGCTCCACGCCGCGGCGGCGCGCGGTCTCGGTGCTCCGGCGGTCGGGCGGCTCGCCGATGTGCCACCCCGACGTCCCCGCCGAGTCGATCTCGAACGACTCCGCCAGCCCGCGCTTCTCCACCTCGTGCCGGAAGACCGCCTCCGCCAGCGGCGAGCGGCAGATGTTGCCCAGGCAGACGAAGAGCACGCGCGTCGGTTCCGTCGCAGCCATGTCGGTCGTTGCGGCTCATGCGATGCTGGGCCGGCGCTCGTCGGGCTCCTACGCGAAGAGCGACCCACCAGCGGAGGCGGAGTAGATCCCTCGGGTCGCTACCGCTCCCCTCGGGATGACAGCGCCCGGGTGGCGAGGATCATACCCGGCGGGCGGAGCGATGCAAGGGGGAAAAGGAGAGCGCCGGGCGCGCCGCTGTGGCGCGCCCGGCGTCCTCCTGGGATGATCATCATACCCGGACTTTACGAACGCCGCAGCTCCCCCAGCGGGAAGATCGCCGCTCCGTCGCGAGGGCAGCACCAGGCGCCGGTCTCGTGATCGTAGTCCAGCGGATGGTTCGGGTGCCGCGGGCAGGCGGGCCACGTCGTATCGACGAACGTGTCCTGGACGTACTGCTGGAAGTCGTCGACGACCATCTGGCCGAAGTATCGCTGGGCCTTCTCGAGGCCGTCCGCCTCCACCGCCTCGTCGCTCAGCGCGATCGAGCGCGTGTTCTCGGCAATTGAGAGCACGTCCTCGTGGAAGCCATCTCCGAGGGTGTGGGAGACGTCGCGCTCCAGGAGGTAGACGACGTGGTCGGGTTCGAGCGTGGTCGGGGTCATTGGGTCACCCGTTCTACATCGGCCGGATGGCGCGGGCGATGAGGCCGACGCCGACGGCGAGCATCCCCAGCATCATCAGCGTCTCGAAGAGGCTGGTGGTCTGGAAGTAGATGTCGAGGTTCAGGATGATCCCGGCGAAGATGATCACCAGGCCCATGAAGGTGAGCAGCCGCCCGGCGATGGAGCGGCCGTTGAAGGCCAGCAGCCCGATCCCCATCAGGAGCGGCACCAGCGAGAGGCCGAAGGCGTTGTAGCCCCACAGCCGCCAGCCGCCGGTATGCACCATCACCCGGCTGGTGAGCATGTACGCCCCCGCCGTGGCCAGCCCCAGGCCGAAGACGAACATCCCCACCCCGCCCGCGGTGCCGCCCGCGCCCGGGTTCGCGTCGCCGGGAACCTGCTCGTCCATGCTCATCGCTCGCCGTCCTCTCGCGGTGAGGGCACGCGCGTTGCCCATACGCGTGCCGGGGATCGTTCCAACCTTCTACCGGCGGAGTCCCATGGGACTTACGGAAATCCTGATCTGGCTGCTGGTGGGGCTGGTGGCCGGCGCCCTCGCCTCGATGGTGGTGGGCGGCATCGGCTACGGCCTCATCGGCGACATCATCGTCGGCATCGTCGGCGCCTTCATCGGCGGCTGGCTCTTCGGCGCGCTCGGCATCTCGGCGGGGATCAGCGGCATCGCCGGGCAGATCCTGGTGGCCTTCATCGGCGCCGTGGTGCTGCTGCTGATCCTGCGGCTGCTGATGGGCGCCACGCGAAGGCGAAGGCTTTGAAGTCCTTAGTCCTTAGTCCTGAGTCCTTAGTGCTTTAGTGCTGAACGCGAGAGCAGACTCAGGACTAAGGACTAAAACACTAAGGACTATGCGTTCGCGACGGGAAAGCGCATGACGCGCTGCTGCTCGGCGGTCAGCGCGTCCCAGACCGCGCGGGGGATGGCGCTCACCTCGCGGCTGTCGTCGGCGTACCAGCGCCGCACGTAGCGGATCGTCACCAGCGCCCGGGGGACCGGGGTCGTGTTCGGCGTGCCGCGGTGCAGCGCCCAGGGATGCCGGATCAGCACGTCCCCGACCTCCAGCACGACGGGCCGCAGCTGGATCTCGCCCGCTTCGACCGCGCGCATCGCTTCGGCGCGCGGCAGCCGGTGGGTGCCGGGCGCGATCTCGATCGGGCCGTTCTCCCTCGTGATCCGCGACAGGCCGAAGCTGACCACCAGCATGTACGGAGGCAGGGAGAGGTCGGGTGCCTCGCCGAACAGGGGCCTGGCGTAGTCCGCGTGCACGCCCTGGTAGCCCGAGCCCTGGAGCGGCACGTCGCATCCCCACTGGTCGGCGACGACGCGGTCGTCCATCGCGCCCCGGACGATGCCCAGGACCGTGTCGTCGAAGAAGAAGTCCGGCGCGAAGCAGGGCGCCTCGAACGGCATCGGGAAGAAGTGGCGGTTCGCTCCCCGGTTCGGCTCGTGCCGCTCGACGTGCGCGAGCAGCACGGGCCACACCGCCGTCCGGCAGGCGTCGACGAGCGGCCGCGCGAAGCGCCGGGGAAGCACGCAGTACCCCCTCTCCTCCAGCTCGCCGAGCCTGTCCCGCGCGTCGTCCATGGGCCGCGTCAGCGTGATCCAGGAGCCAGGTGAAGCTCGGAAGCGGGCCACCAAGGACTAAGCACTAAGGACTAAGCCACTAAGGACTCAGGACTTAGCACTTAGCACCCAGGACTCACGCCTTCGCGCCGCACTCCGGACAGAACTTGGCCGACGACGGCACCTCGGCCGAGCAGCCGGAGCAGGTGCGGTTGAGCGAGGTGGGCGTGCCGCACTCCGGGCAGAACTTGCCGCGGCCCACGGGCGCGCCGCAGTCGCGGCAGCTCACCACCCGCTCCTGCAGGTCGGCCTGCGAGACCTCGGCGCTGGCGTACGCCACCTCGCGCGCGCGGTTCAGCTTGGCCTCGCGGCGGATGGCGGCCAGCTCGGGGTCGAGCCGCGGCACGCAGGAGATGCAGGTGCCCTCGTCCTCGTTCCAGCAGTTGTCGCACATGTGGTTGGCGCAGCGCGGGCAGCGGTGGAAGTGCTCCTTCGCCTGCTCCACCGCCTTGCGCAGCGCCGCGTCGCGCGCCTTGGACCAGCCGGCGCCGCGCACCTGGCTGATGGCGTTGCGCGCCGTGCCGAAGAACCCGCCGAACAGCCCCTCCGCCGCCCCCAGCACGCTCTCGGCCGTCCCCGCCGCGTAGCGGTCGAACGGCGACCGCCACGAGTCGTGGCAGTGCTCGCAGTAGAACTCGAACTGGAACCCCTGGTCGGTGGACAGGTCGTTGTAGTTGTCCGAGAACTGGATCTCGCTCATCAGGGAAACCTCGGGAAAGGCGGGGGACGAGGGACGGGCGTGCGGAAGCGGCAGACGGCTGCGGACCGGAAAGATAAATACCGGGCGCGGCGGGAACAACCGTCGCCGGACGGGAGGCCGAACGCTCGCGGGCGCCATCGTTCGCGACGGCGCCCGCTTCGGCTCACCCGGCGGTGCGAGAGCACTCAGGACTCAGGACTTCGCACTCCGCACTCCGCTCAGACGGCGGCGCGCACCGGGGCTTCGTGGGCGGCGCCGGCGCGGCGGCGGAGCTTCTGGGCCAGGTCGGCGATCAGCACCTGGGTGAAGGCGAGCGGCACCAGCCGGCCGTCGCTGCCGTCGTCCTGCATGATGCGCCCGGTCTGTCCCGGCACGAAGGTGTCGGGGAAGCGCTCGGCCGCCCAGTCGTCGACCGCCTCGGCCGGCAGGTCGTGGGGGACGCGCACCACCAGCACGCCCTCGCCCTCCTCGTCGGAGCACACCTGCCCGCCGAAGCGCTCGCAGACCCCGTTGCCGCGCACGGCCTCGGCGGCGGCGCGGCGCAGCGTCAGCGTGGCGCGCACCTCCGAGTCGGGGGAGTCCCACTCGGGGATCTCGTAGCACACCACCAGGTCGGCGCGCTCGGCCTGCGGGAGGACGTACTGCTTGGAGTCGAGGAGGTGCTGGGCGATGAACTTGAGGACCTCGGCCTCGGTGTAGCCGCGCGTCTTCACGTCGCGGCGCAGCTTCCAGCGGAAGAGCAGCTCGGGCTCGGGCTGGAGGAAGACGGCCAGGTCGTACGCCGCGCGCAGCTCGTCGCTGGGGAAGCCCAGCAGCCCGCGCGCGATCACCACCTCATTGGGCTCGACGGTGCGGATGGGGCCGAAGGTGCCGTCGGAGTGGTCGTAGCGCCGCATGCGCACCGGCCGCCCGCGCCGGAAGAGCTGCAGGTGCTCCTGCATCAGCGACAGGTTGTGCACCGTCGGGTTGAGCGACGTCAGCCCCAGCTCGGCCCGCTCGGCGCGGGTGTAGCGGTGGTAGTCGTCCAGCTCCAGCGTCGAGACGCGGTCCGGGCCCAGCAGGGCGCCCACGCCCTCGGCCACGGTGTGCTTGCCGCTCCCCGAGTCGCCGACGATCCCCAGCACGAAGGGGAGGTGCTCCTGCGCCCCCGCGTCGAACTGAACGCCGCTCATGATGCCGGCACGCGATACCGCGCCGTGTGCGCTGCGGCCATGAAGACCTCCATTTCCCAGGCTGGCGAAGAAGATGGACAAGGTAGTGCCGTCGCGCGCGGCGCGAAAGCACGGCGACCCGGCGCGCCCGTTTGGGGCCGGATCCAGCGCTCGGCGATCACGAGGAAGGGGAGCGTGACTTCGTGAGACCCGGCGCGGGGCCTCGCGTTCGGCGGGGAGGATTAGAAAGAGGTGAAAAGAAGAGCAGCGCACCCGAGCGGGGTGCGCCGCCGCATCTCACTCCCTGAAAGTAGTGCTGGCGGGGGGCGCCGTCGAAAGCGCTTCGACGGCATGCAGCACTTCTTGAAAGCGGCGCCCGGAGCCGCAGGGGCACAGGTCGTTGCGCCCGAGCTTCTCGACCAGCTCCTTGTCGCCGTGGACGACGCGCACTCCGCGCTTCACCCGCGTCTCGGACGGGAAGCCCTTGCGCCGCTTGCTGGTGCGCTCAAAAGGACGGCGCGTCGAGGTGGAGCTGCCCGCGGTTCTTCTTCTCGCCTATCGTCTCACCCTCCACTCGAGAAGCTGGTGTCCGGCACCCCGGACGGGGAGGAGGCCGGGATCGGCCTCCGAATCTGGTAGGATCGGTCAGTAGACGTGGCGGAGTTCGGCGCGACGCGGCGGCGACTCTCGCGCGTTGACCGGACATCGCTCGTACTTTATTCTACTGTATGTGTCCGGTAAGTGTATCTGCACCCCGATTGGACTGATGAGCAAGAACCAGCACGTCGTGCCGCAGCAGGGAAAGTGGGCTGTTCGTGAGCCAGGCGCGAGGACGAACACGAGTGTGCACGGCACCCAGGATGAAGCGATCAAGGCCGCGCGTGAGATCGCCAGGAAGTATGGCTCGGAATTGGTGATCCACGGCCGCGATGGCAGAATCCGGGAGAAGAGCAGCTACGGGAACGATCCGCATCCCCCCAAAGGCTGATCTGCCCGGAGCGTCTCCCGGATGGGCCGTGTCGACTGCGTAAGCTGGCCCGGATGCAAGTGCTGGTTCTGGCCAAAGGACCACCGAGAGCCGCACTTCCACGTCAAGTCTGCGGGCGAGTGGGAGATCCGCGTGTTCTTCGGTGAAGAGCCGCCGTGGTACGACGTCCTGTGGCAGGTCCATGAAATCCCGGGGAAGAAGCTGAGGCGCTTTCTCGAAGAGGTTGCCGAAAACCGTCAGAAGCTCTTCGAAGAGTGGGACGCCAAAGTCCAGGAACAGGATCCCTGACCGCCGTCATCGCATGCCCGCGCTCCTTCACTTTTCTGAGAAGGTTTTGAACGAAGCCGAACTGCCTGCACGCTTGCGCAGGCTGGTGAAGACGCTTGCCGGCTCGTTACCTCCTGATGAAATGGCGGCTCCTCTGGTGGTTGCGTACGCGTCCGAGTTGATCCTCGGGAACGGGACCGCACTGCCCCGGTGGCATTCACGACCGGATACCCGCTTTCTGATCATCATCGATGTGCCGGAGCCAGCGATCATCCGTCTTCCCGAATTGCTCGGACTCCGCCGGGCTGACGATCGTATCCATGCAACACGCGACCCGGGGGCAATCCGTCGGCTGATCATCTCGCTCTCCCGGCGGGATCCGTTCCTCGGGATCGTGGACGCTTATATCGTCGGGAACACTCTCGACGTGGTGACCGGGGACTTCGTCCTCCGCTCGTTTCCACTGGACCGGGTGCCTGGCCTCGACGCGCTGGGGGACGTGGCGGCGCGTGAGTTCGAGATCGACGAGGACGGCTCGTATCTACACTGGCCCGCCGGCGACCTCCATATGGGGGTCTCCCAACTCCTGCAGGCGGTCGACCCGATGTACCTGGCCGAGATTGAGATCGAGCGGTACTCCAATGACCACACCGGGGCGGCACTGCGGTCGATTCGCGAAGAGAAACGGGTGAGACAGAGCGACATCCGCGGCCTGAGCGAACGGCAGGTGCGGCGCATCGAAGACGGGATCTCACGGCTTCGCGCCGACACTGCGCGGAAGTTCGCCGAGGCGTTCGCGATGCCGCTCGGCGATCTGCTGAACGAAGTCGCACGCCGCGCCGGTCAGTTGCGCAGCGCACAGGAAACGGCGCCGGCGGAGGCGAAGCGGACAAAGAACGCGGCACCAGGAACGTCCGGCGGCCCTGAAGCAGCAGTTCTCGGCGGAAGGAATGCGTGAGATCCTCGGTCTCCGAGATCCTCTTACGCCCTCCCCTCACAGCCGCGGATCGACCGGCTCCGACTCCAGCGCCAGGACGCCGAAGACGCACTCGTGCACGCGGCGCAGGGGCTCGCCGCGGGCGAAGCGCTCCAGGCCCTCGACGCCGAGCGCGAACTCGCGCAGGGCCAGCGAGCGCTTGGCGCCCAGCCCGCGCCTGCGCAGGCGCTCCAGGTTCTCCGGCAGCGTGTACTCCGGGCCGTAGATGATGCGCAGGTACTCGCGGCCGCGGCACTTCACCGCCGGCTGCGCCAGGCCGCGGCGGCCGTGCGCCACGAAGCCGAGCGGCTTCACCACCATCCCCTCCCCGCCCCGCTCCGTCATCTCCTCCCACCAGGCGGTCGCCTCCTCCTCGCCCGCCGGGTCGTCCAGGTCCACCACGCGGTACTCGGTCGGATACAGCAGCCGCCCGGCCGCGCCGCGCACCTTCGCGATCGTCTCCAGGTGCCACAGGTGGTCGCGGTCCACGTGGACGGCTCCCTCGGTGGCCAGCACGTGGAACGGCGCCAGGCGCAGGTCGTCGAGCGAGGCCACCGGCCAGCAGTAGCGGCGGTAGGCGGCCGCGTACCGCTCCACCAGCCGCTCGCGGTCGGTGTAGCGCGCCAGCAGGGGGCCCACGTCGACGCCCGACTCGGCGGCCGCGCGGAGCGCCGCCGTGGCCTCGGAGAGCGCGCCGCGGGCGGCGGCGCCCACGGCGGCGTACTGGCCGCGGATCAGCTCCTGCGCCTTGGCCGACCAGGGCATCAGCTCGCAGTCCAGCACCACCCAGTCCGTCTCCATCGTCTCCCAGAAGCCGGACGCCGCCAGCGCGCCGCGCAGCACCGCCAGCGCCCCGGCCTCCAGCGCCGGGTCGTCGAAGAAGCGGCGGCCGGTGCAGGTGTAGACGATCCCCGCCTCGCCGTCGACCCCGAAGCGCCGCCGGGCCGCCGCCTCGTCGCGGCAGGCCACCACCACGGCGCGCGAGCCCATGTGCTTCTCCTCGCACACCACCTTCGCCACGCCCTCGCGGCGGTAATGGTCGAGCGCCTCGGCCGGGTGCTCCAGCAGCCCCTCGCGCCGGCTGGTCTCCGAGGGCGACATGGTCGGCGGGAGGTAGACGAGCCACCGGGGGTCGGCGGCGAAGCGGCTCATCACCTCCAGCGCGGCCGCCGCGTTCTCTTCGCGGATGGTGACCGTGCGCAGCAGCCGCGTCTCGACGATGCGCTTCCCCGCCACGTCCTCCAGGTCCAGCAGCTCGTCGTGGGCGTGCTGGGCGCTCGCCACCGCCTCCGCGCCGGGCTCGGGGAGGAAGGGCCGCGCCGGCTCCGCGTAGACCTGCCGCGCGGGGACGGACACCAGCTCGCGCTCGGGCCAGCGCAGCGCCGTCAGGCTCCCGCCGAAGACGCAGCCGGTGTCGATGTTGATCGTCCGGTTCAGCCACTCGGCGCGGGGAACCACGGTGTGGCCGTAGACCACCGCCGCCTGGCCCCGGTACTCGGCCGCCCAGTCGTTGCGGACCGGCAGCCCGAGCTCGTCGGTCTCGCCCGTGGTGTCGCCGTAGAGGGCGAACTCGCGCACGCGGCCCGAGGCGCGCCCCTGCAGCTCCTCCTTCATCCCCGCGTGGGCGACGACGAGCCGGCCGCCGTCCAGCACGTAGTGGCTCACCAGCCCGTCCAGGAAGGCGGCCACCCGCTCGCGGAACTCGGGCGTCTCGCGCGCCAGGTCGTCGAGCGAGGTCTGCAGCCCGTGCCGGACCTGCACGTTCCGGCCGCGCAGCGCCTTCACCAGCTTGACGTCGTGGTTGCCGGGGACGGCGAGCGCCGCTCCCGCCTCGACCATCGGCATCGCGATCTTCAGCACGTCGGCCACGCGCGGGCCGCGGTCCACCAGGTCGCCCAGGAAAACGGCCTTGCGGCCTTCCGGGTGGCGCCGCACGCCGTCCTCGCCCGGGACGTAGCCGAGGCGGTCCAGCAGCTCCTCCAGCTCGTCCGCGCACCCGTGCACGTCGCCGATGACGTCGAAGGGGCCGGGGTCGCCGCGGCGGTCGGTCCACAGCGGCTCGCGGACGACGACCGCCTGGTCGACCTCGTCGGGAGATTCGAGGACGAAGACGTGGCGGAAGCCCTCGCGCCGCAGGTCGCGCAGGGAGCGGCGCAGCTGCGCGTGCTGCTGGGGGATGACGTGGCCCGGCACCTGGCGGTCGGCGCGCGAGCGGTTGCGCTCGGAGCAGACGCGCTCGGAGATGTCGAGCACGATGGCGACGGCGTGGACGTGGTGCTCCTTCGCCAGCGCCACCAGCGGCTTGCGGGCGGCGGACTGCACGTTGGTGGCGTCGATCACCGTGAGCCGCCCGCGCTTCAGCCGCCGGCGGGCGACGAAGTGCAGCGCGTCGAAGGCGTCGGTGGTGGCCGACTGGTCGGTCTCGTCGTCGGAGACCAGCGCGCGGAACCAGTCGGACGAGAGCACCTCGGTCGGCAGGAAGTGCCTGCGCGCGAAGGTCGACTTCCCGCAGCCGGACACGCCCACCAGCACCACCAGCGACAGGTCGGGGATGGTGAGGGTGCGCGGCCCGGCGGGGGCGCGGGCGGGCGGCGCGGGCCGGATCGGCTGAACGATGGGGTCGGTCATCTATCGGTCGAGATTCGATTCATCTCGGGCTTCCGGCTGCTCGAGGGCGCCTGAAGGCGCAGCAACAACGGCGAAAAGCCTGCCTTCGCAGGCTCCTTCGGCGCGAGGGAAAGGGTCGGCGCGGATGGCGGCCTCGCGCGGTTGCTCCGGGCGCGGGCCGCGGAGCGTCAAGCCGTGTCCCCGGGGAGCACCGTCCGCAGCCAGTCTCTCGTCTCGCCGTCCACGCTGCCGCCGGCGTCGCGCAGGGCGGCGGCGGCGCGCGCGAGCTGGTCGGGCGCGGGCGCCACGAACGAGCGGTTGAAGCGCGCGCGCCAGCGGCCGAGCCAGGCGCGGGCGTCGGCGGCCACCGCCGGGTCGGCGTCGGCCAGGGCGCGCAGGATCCAGGGGAGCGCCTCCCACTTGGTCCGGCGCGCCAGCAGGGCCAGAGCGCTGCAGCGGACGTGCGCCGGGCGGTCCGCCGCGAAGAGCTCGGCCAGCAGGCCCTCGTCCACCGCCGCAGCGTGCCGCTCCAGCGCCACCCGCGCCGCCCGCGACACGCGCCGGCTCGGGTCCCCCAGCAGCGGCGCCAGCAGCGAGACGAGGTCGGCGCGCTCCAGCCGCGCCAGGGCCTCCACCGCCGCCTCGCGCACGCGGGTGATCCAGTCCCCCCGGAAGCCCGCGACCAGCACCGCGTCCCGCAGCCCGCCCCCCGTCTCGCCCAGGCCCAGGAGGGCGCCCACCCGCGGGCCGCCGACCGACTCCAGCACCGCGCGGTACTCCCCGGCGAAGTCCTTCGGGCTGCCGGGCGACAGGGCCGCCCGCCCGGCCGCGCGCACCGTGGCGTTGCGGTCGAAGGCGGCCTCGCGCAGCCACCGCTCTCCGTCGGCCCCGATCCGCCGCGCCAGCAGCGCCGCCTCCAGGCGGACCGCGGCCGAGCCGTCGCGCATCATCGCCGGGACGAGCTCCGCGAGCGCCGCGTCGTCCAGCCGCGGCGCCTCGCACGCCGCCCGCCGCCGCACCACCGGGTCCGCGCTCCGCAGCCCCAGCTGCACCACCTCGCGCAGCCCCTCCCCCGCCCCGGCGAGCACCTGGAAGCAGGCGCGCCGCACCGGCGCGTCGCCGGAATCCAGCCCGGCGAGGAGGGCGGGGCGCGCGTCCGGCGTCCCGAGCAGCGCCAGCACGGCCTCGACCAGCGGGGCGTGGCCGCCGCGCCCGCTCTCCCGCAGCCGCAGCACCAGCGGCAGCTCGCGGACTAAGAGCGCGGCGTTCTCCGGCACCAGGCGCGCCCGCACGGCCCCTGCCGCGTGGCGGCGCACCGGCTCCACCCAGTCGTTCGCGCGCAGCAGCAGGAAGGGGAGCTCGTCTCCGCCCGTGAGCTCCGCCAGCCGCCGCACGGCGACCTCGCGCGTGAAGCCGGACGGGTGGAAGCTGATCAGCCCCAGCACCCACGGCGCCGCCGCGGTGGGGTACTCCCACCGGACCCAGGCGGGCCGCGTGAGCCAGTCCAGCCGGTCGCGCGGCCAGTGGCGGAGCGCGCGGCGCACCTCCTCGTCCACCCGCGCCAGCTCGCGGCGGGGGAGCGTGGCGAGCGTGGCGCGGATCTCCCACGCCGCCGCCGCCGCGCCCGCTCCTGCGCCCGGCCCGGCCCCCTCCAGCAGGTCGACGAGGCCGAGCGCCCGGTCCCCGGCCGGAGCCGGCGTGAACCAGTCCACGGGCTCCCCCTTCACCACGACGTCCCGAGGCGCCGGCGGTGCCGGCGGCGCCTCGACCACGTCGCGAACCCAGCGCCGCAGCCCCTCCACCCACGCGCCGAAGCTCATCCGTCCGTCCCTCCCCCGTCGCCCCGGGTGAAGACCGCCATCTGCGTGGGCGGGCCCACCTCCGGGTCGTCGGGACCCACGGGGAGGAAGCGCACCGCGTAGCCGAAGCGGCCCGCCACGCCCTCGGCCCACGCCCGGAGCTCGGAGCGCGTCCACTCGAAGCGGTGGTCGCGGTGGCGGAACTTCCCCGCCGGGAGCGAGGGCCAGCGCACGTTGTACTCGGCGTTGGGCGTGGTGAGCACGATCGTGCCCGGCCGCGCCCGCTCCCACAGCACGCGCTCGAACGCCGCCAGCCGCGGCGGGTCCAGGTGCTCGACGACCTCCACCACGGCCGCCGCGTCGAAGCCCTCCAGCCGCCGGTCGCGGTACATGAGCGAGCCGTGCAGCAGCTTCACGCGCTCGCGCGCCCGCTCCGGCAGCCGGTCCAGCCGCAGCCGGTCCGCCGCGATCTCCAGCGCCCGGTGCGACACGTCCACCCCCACCACCTGGGCGAACCGCGGGTCGCCCAGCAGCATGCGCAGCAGGCGGCCCTCGCCGCACCCCAGGTCCAGCACGCGCCGGGCGCCGCTCGCCTGGAGCGCCGCCAGCACCGCCGCCAGCCGCTGCTCGTTGAGGCTCAGCGTGCGCTCGACGACGGCCTCCTCCGCGTCGCGCGCCGCCTCCGGAGCCTCCTCCCCGTCGTCCGGCTCCGCCTGCTCCACCAGCCGGGCGATGGCCTCGCGCACCAGCGAGTGCCGGTGCTTCAGGTAGCGCCGGGCGATCGCCTCGCGCTCCGGGTGCGCGGCCAGCCACCCCTCGCCGTGGCGCAGCAGCTTGGCCACCTCGTCGTCGCCCACGAAGTAGTGCTTCCGCCCGTCGAGCACCGGCACCAGCACGTACACGTGCGCCAGCAGGTCGCACAGCCGCGCCACGCCCGAGAGCGTCACCGTGGAGTAGCGGCTCCCGCCCCACTCCGGCTGGCCCTCGTCCAGCGGGTGCGGCTCGGCGCGGACGGTGTAGCCCAGCGGCTCGAACAGGCGCCGCAGGAAGTCCTCGCCCCCGCGGCAGGGGAGCACGGCGATCTTCGCCTCCAGCGGGATCGGCGCCTGGGCCAGTTCCGGCCGCTCGCGGCTCGTCCCCGCCAGCGCGCTCCTCAGCACGCGCGAGATCGCCACCGACAGGAAGGACGACGCCACGTACGGCCGGTCGTTCACGTACTGGTCGATCGCGCCCTCGCCTGAGCCGCGCCCGCGCACCAGGCCGATGGGATCCACGTCCAGCAGCAGCGCCGCCGTGCACGCCTCGTCCGTCGCCTCCGGGTAGAAGACGTGCGCGTGCCCGAACGCCAGCTCGAAGCTCTGCGCGCGCGCCGGGTTCTTCCCCAGCAGGTAGCCCAGGTCCGTCGCCGGACGGTGCGTGGTGCGGATGGTCAGCAGCATCTTCCTCTCTCGTCGTCGGCACTTCGCACTTCGCACTCAGGACTTCGCACTGCGGTTTCGGGCGTGTCCCTCCGCTGCGCTCCGGGCCGGGCTGCGCGCGCGGTAAGGCAGCAAACGACGCTGCCCAACCGCGCCGGGCCCGCGTCGGCCGAAACTGCCCGGCCGCCACGGTCCCGGCCCTCCGGGCGCGCATCCCTCACGCGGGTCCCTGGCGGACCTGAACAACCGTAGGGGCAAGGCCTGCCTCGCCCGGCAGGTGCAGGCACCTGCGCCGGAGGCGGCCTCTCGCGCCGGGGCCGGCCGTCTTCGGACTCGCAGGCTCGCCCCTACGGAACACCTCGCGCCGATCGGAGACGGCGCGGTCGCGACAACCTGGCATGCATCGCCGGGACGCACAAACGCGGAGGAGCCCGCCCCCGGCCGGTCGGGGAGCGGGCTCCGGGCTCGCGGGACTCTCGTCCGCTACAGCCCGATCCGCCTCCCCTCCGCGCCGATCCGCGACGCCTCGACCGTCGTCGTCCTTCCTCCCGCCACCCGAACGGTCACGCGCCGCACGCCGGCCGGGACGCCCACCCGGTACTCCGCCGCCGAGCCCGCCGCATTGCGGATGCGGAGCCCCGCGGGGAGCACGAGGAGCTCGGCCTCGCCGGCCGCCACCTCGGCGGTGGCGTTCTCACCTGCCACCCGCACCAGCGTGAGCCCGCCCGCCCCCTGCGCGTGCTCCACCTCCACCGTGAAGGTGCTCCCCGCCGGCACGAAGCGCACGCTCGCCGCGGCGGGCGCCGCCGCCGGGGCGGGAGCGGGCGCGGACGGCGGCGCCGGCGCCGGGGCCCCGGCCTGGCGCCCGAACACCTCGCCCCAGCGCTCCGAGACCCACGCCGCCACCCGCGCCCGCGCCGGCGTCGCCAGCACCCCGATCCCCAGGAGCAGCGCCACGACCGCCGCCGCGCGCAGCCACGGCCGCATCGCCGCGGACCGCTCGGGGCGCCGCAGCGGGATCACCCTCGCGTCCGGGGAAGGAACCGCGGGGGCGGAGTCCGGCACGGGGAAATCGGCGCGCGCCAGGACGGCGGCCAGGCGGGCGCCCCGGCGGCGCAGCGCGTCCAGGCGCTCGCGGCAGGCGGCGCAGGCAGCCACGTGCTCCCCGGCGCCGGGCGCGTCCTCCTCGCCGTCCAGCAGGCGCAGCAGCACCCCGTCGTCGGGGTGGGCGCCGGTCAGCGGTGCGGCCGTCATGGCTCCTCCTCGTCCAGTCGCAGCACGGGCGCGAGCCGGGCCAGCGCCCGCGCCACCATCGTCCCCACCGACCCCGTGGTGGTCCCCACCGCCGCGGCGATCTCGCGGTGCGTGAACCCCTCCTCGCGCATCAGCAGCACCACCCGGTCGCGCTCGGGGAGCGCGCCCAGCGCGCGCCGCACCCGGTCCCTCAGCTCCGCCAGCTCCGCCGCGTCGTCGGGGGCCCTCGGCGCATCTCCCACCGGCGCCCGCCCGGGAGCCGCCTCCAGCAGGCGCCGCCGCCTGGTCCCCGTGCGCGCCGACATCCGCGCCGCGTTGGTCCCCACCCGGAAGAGCCACGCCCGCGCGTGCTCGGCCGGGGGCGGCCGCTCCACCAGCCGCGCGAACGCCTCCTGCGCCGCGTCCTCCGCCAGGTCGGGGTCGCCCGTGAGTCGCGACAGGTAGCGGAAGAGCGAGGCGTGGTGCTCCGCGAACAGGCGGCCGGCGTCCATCCGCTAGAACGCCGCGCGCAGCCCCAGCACCGGGAGCAGGGGAAGCCCCCGGCTCCACACGTCGTCCACGCACCCGCCCGCCGGGTCGGGGACGCCCACCCCGCAGCGCGCGTAGTGCACGCTGTGGTTGTAGCGCGCGGGATTGCTGCGGGCGAGCGCGTTGTGCACCTGGAGGAACGCCGCCAGCCGCCAGCCGCCGAAGTCGCGGCTCCACTCCGCGTCCAGGTCCAGCGAGGCGTACGCCGGCGCCCGGAGCGTCCCCGGCTCGCCCGCCCGCGGCAGTTCCGCCCACGTGCAGCGCCCGCTCTCCACGCAGTGCGCGCTCCCGCCGTAGAAGCGGGTGAAGGCGGGCCCCGACGCCGCCGTGAACGCCGCCCCGGCCTTCCAGCCGCCGCCCAGCCGCCCGCGCACCGCCAGGTCCAGCGCGTGGCGCTGGTCGCCCTCGCCCGCGTACTCGAGCCCCGCCGCCCGCGTCGTGGAGACGCCCCACGAGTACGAGGCCGAGCCCGTCCACCGCCCCGCCAGCCGGCGCACCGAGAGCTCCACCCCTTCCGCCCGCAGGCTCCCCTCGGCGTAGAGCGGGCGCCCCACCACCTCGCCCGGGCGCGGGTCGGTCACCGTAAGCCCCGCCGAGCGCCGCTCGTACGCCGCCACCGAGGCCAGCCACGCGCCTCCCAGCCACGCCTCGGCGCCCACCGTGGCCACGTCGGAGACGAGCGCCGGGACCGAGTCGCCCGCCAGCATCCACAGGTGCTGGGTGACGGCCTGCTCGCCGAGCTGCGGGCCCGCCTGCACGTACTGCCAGCTCCGCCCCGCCGCCGCCGAGAAGGTGAGCCCCGCACCTGCGCGCAGCCGCACGGCCGCCCGCGGGGCCCAGCGCAGCGCGCCGCCGCCGCGGACGGGCTCGCCCCCCTCCACCCGCACCCCCGCCTCCACCCCCAGCCGGGCGCCGGGGGCGTCCCAGCGCCCCTCGGCCCACGCGAAGCCGTACGCGAGCGCCTCCTCCAGCCGCACCGTGGCGGGCGGGAGCGACAGGTCCAGCGGGTAGGCGGGCGGGCCGTGGAACGCCACCGACTGCCGCACCGCCCCCGCGCCCGCGCGCCACACCGGCGGCTGGGCCCCCGCCGCCGGCGGCTCCAGGCGCCCCTCCAGCGCCAGGTGGCGCACCCGGCTCCCCGAGCTGAACAGGGTGGGCCACGACAGCAGCGTCCCCCGCAGCCGGGCCGCGTCCTCGCGCTCGCGCACGTCGGCGTCGAAGCGGCTGGTCCCGGCCGCCAGCTCGGCGCGCCAGGGGCCGAGCGGCGCGCGCAGGGTCGCGCGGGCGGCCAGGCTCCCCCAGCGCGGGCGGGTGCCGCCCAGCCAGTCGCCGTCGGGGCCGTCGCTCACCACGTCGCGCTGCCAGAGCGCGCTCGCCTCCAGGGCGCCGCCGCCGCCCAGGCGCAGGTCGTAGCGCCCCGCCACGTCGGCGAAGCGGCTGGTGGCCCAGAAGTCCTTGTCGCGGGTGCGGTCCTCCATCCGCCGGGTGAGCCAGGCCACGTGGCTCTGCCGCGCCGCCAGCATCCACGCGTGCCGCCCGTCGTCCGTCTCCCCGTCGGCCGCCACGCGCAGCGACGCCATCGACAACTCGGCCGAGCCGGCGCGCGCACCCGCGGTTCCCCCGCGGCGCGAGCGCACGTCGAGCGTGGCCGCCGCGCCGCCGCCCGAGGAGACGGGCTGCGCGCCGGGGTGGAGGAAGACGCCGCCCACCGCGTCGGCGTTCACCCCCGAGAAGATCCCCAGCGTGTGCACGGGGTGGTAGAGCGGCACGCCGTCCCAGTAGACGCGCGTGTGGTCCCACGGCGCGCCGCGGGTGAGGAGCTCGGCGCTGTAGTCGTCGCGCGCGCCCACGCCGGGAAGGCGCTGCAGGGCGCGGAAGAGGTCGGTCTCGGCCAGGGTGACCCCCTCCTCCACGTCGGCGCGGGTGACGGCGCGCACATCGGGCGCCAGGTGCTCGCGCTGCCGCATCCGCTCCACCTCCACCCGGCGCGCGCCGGCGCCCTCCGCGCCGCCCCCGCCGCCCGCGTACGGGTTGGCCGCGCGGGCCGGGGCGCCGGCGCGCACGGGCTCCAGCGCCACCGGCTGCACGGTGAGCCCCACCGACAGGCGCGACTCGGCGGGGCCGCGCAGCGCGATCTCCACCGTGGCGGGGCGGTAGCCGATGCGCCGCACCAGCAGCCGGTACTCGCCCTCGGCCACGGCGCCGAAGTAGTAGCGCCCGGCCGCGTCGGTGCGCCCGGTGCGCGCGGCGCGCAGCGGCCCCTCGCCCGCCCGGCCGCCCGCCGGGAGCGCCCCGGCATCGCGCGGCTCCAGCGTGACCGACGCGTCGGCCAGCGGCGCCGCGCTCTCCGCGTCGACGATGGTGCCCGACACCACGCCCGCCTGCCCCGCCGCCGGCAGGGGAAGGAGAGCGATCAGGACGACGAGCGTCGCGAGGACGGGGAAAACGGAGAAAGACGGCTTCACGTCGCTTGCATGGGAGTTCTGTCCGGCGATGCCTCCGTCGCGCACTTCACGATGCGCGGACGGCCGGAGTTCTGACGAATGTCCAGGAGATCTGGCTCTCGCAGAGGACACGGAGAACACAGAGAACTTCATCCGATCCGCTGTTCCTCCGGGTCCTCCGTGAGAGGCCCTTCCGTTCATTCCTGCCGGGTGATGGCGCCCCAGGCGTCGGCGCCGGGGGCGGCGCGGGTGCGGGAGAGGAAGTACGCCTCCAGCTCCCACGGCCGCGCCTCGTACGGAAGCGCGGCGCTCAGGCCGGCCTGCACGGGGAGGTGGAGCCCCAGGTCCACCCACCGGTGCACCCCGCGCGTCCAGCCGGCCCGCGACAGGAGCGCCTCCTCGGCGGGAGCGGCCCAGAGGAGGAAGCCCTGGTCGTACTGGAGCACGTGCACCCGCTCGTGCCGGGCGATGCGGTCCAGCTGCTCCTGGAAGTCGTCGGGCGGCCCGCCGAGGGTGTCGGCGCTCCAGCGCACCTGCACCACCCCGGCCAGCTGCATCCCGTTGAACCCCACCTCGTCGGGCGCCCCCTCGCGCCGGAACACCAGCGCGCCCGACGACAGGCTCTCGCCCGCGTCCAGGCGGGCGCCGGGCTGCAGCGAGGTGTACGCGGCGGCGGCCACCGCAGCCAGGTCCAGCCTGGCGCGCACCGGCGCGCCCCCGCCCAGGTACAGGCGCACCGGGCCCGCGGGGAGCATCACCGTCTCCAGGGGCGCGCGTCCGTCGGCGGCGTTGCGCGAGACCGACGAGCCCACCGCCGCCACCTCGCGCCCCAGCAGCCCCGCGCCCGCGAACCCCTCCACCGCGATCCGCTTCCCCGCGTACGTCAGCGCGCCCCCCGCCGCCCCCGCCGCGAAGGCGTCGCCGAACGAGCCGCCGGCCAGCGCCCGCCGCACCCCCACCGTCACCCCGCCCAGGAGCGCGTTGGAGAGGAGCGTCACCGCCTCGCCGCGCAGCCGCGGCTCGTGCTCGTCGCAGACGCCGCACTGCGCGGGGAGGGCGGCCGGCGCAACGGCCAGCACGAGGAGGGCGAGCGCGGCGGCACGGCGGCGTGGGACGAGCGGCATGCGGAGGTTCCCGGGTCGAGTGTGACAAGGTAGCTTGCTGCGGCCAAACACATGGAGTCCCGGCGCGCGGCGGTCCCTTCCCGGGAGCGCCGCCGCGGCGCCGGCCGCCCGCGTCAGAAACGGCCCGGCTGGGGCATCGTCTTCCGGCCGCCGCTGCGGACGAGCCGCCGCGGCACGGGTTCCGGAGCCCCGCACCGCCACCGAGCCACTCCACACCCACGAGGCACACCGATGCGCACCACCCTCTCCATCGCCGCACTGGCCGGGCTGCTCGCCCTGGCCGCGTGCGACCAGGCCTCCACCGGCGCCGACGGCCTGCTCACCGGCACCTGGCGTTACCAGGCCCTCGGCCTGGTGCAGCACGGCCTCTCCGACGACGTGTCCTGCAACGTGGAGTACGTCTTCGACGTGACGCACACCGACGACAAGCTGCGCGGGATCACCCGCCTGAACGAGGAGCATGTGACCTGCTGGCAGGAGGGGCGCGAGCCCATCACGCTCCCCAACGGGCCCAACCTGCTCGTGGTCGACGGCGAGGTGGAGGACGGCCGCGTCCACTTCTCCATCGCGGGGAACTACCACAGCTTCGGCGAGGTGCATCCGGACCGGATCGAGGGACACGTCGAGAGCTACTGGTCCCGGCACCCCTCCGAGGAGATCCTCGTCGACACCATGGGCACCTTCGTCCTCACGCGGGTGCCGTAGCGCCGGCGCCCCCACCAATGCGCGAGCCCGCCCGATTCTGACGGCGCGCGACGGAAGTCCTCCCCCGTCCCGCCCCGCGTCCCTCTCCCGGCCCGCCGGGGGAGGGACGCATCTTTTCCTCCGATTCGAACACCTGGCCCGCCCCGCGCCTCCTGATCCATGCGGGCCGCGAGCGCCGCGGCCCGCATCACCCTCACGAGGACCGCACGATGAGCAACCCCGACCTCGGCACCATCCAGAAGCGCGCGATCATCATCTTCGCCATCGTCGAAGCGGCCGTCATGGCCGCCGGCGTCGTCTTGAAGCTGCTGCACTCGTGACCGAATCGCACCCGACTCCCAACCCGGAGCGACCCATGTCCGCCGACTCCTCCGCCCTGGTGCGCACCGCGCTCGCCGAGGCCGATCGCCGCGACCGCTCGGCCCGGCTGGCGGTCTACGCCGCCGCGCTCGTCGAGGCCGTCTGCCTGGCGGCCGCGCTGCTGCTGATGGACTTCTCGGAGCGCACCCACCTGCTGATGCTGGTGCTCGCGATCCTCACCTACACCACGCTCGCCCTGGGGCTGCTGGCCCTGGGCGCGCGGGCGAGCGCCGCCAACGCGCGGCTCCTGCACGCCATCCAGCTCCTCGACGAGCGGCTGGCGAGATAGGACCGCCGATGGTGTCCGGGACGGCGGCGGCGGGGCGGCGCGACCCGCGCGAGGTGCCCTGGCTGGTGCTCCGCGCGCAGGCCGGCGACCGCGCCGCGCTGGAGGCCCTGCTGGGCCACGCCGAGGCCGAGCTGCGCCCGTACGCCGCCGTCATGATCCCGGACGAGGACCTCCGGAGCGACGTGCTCCAGGAGGTCCTCGTGCTCGTCTACCGCAAGCTGGGTACGCTGCGCGAGCCCCGCGCCTTCGGAGCGTGGGCGCGCCGCATCGCCGCCCGCGAGATCTTCCGCGCCCTGCGGGACTCCCGCGAGCGCGAGCGCACGCACGAGGAGCTGCCGCCCGACCTCCCCGCCGACTCCGTGGAGCCGCTCGCCTCCGACGGCCTGCTGGAGCGGCTCCCTGCGCTGCTGGAGCACGTCTCCCCCGCCAGCCGCGCCGTGCTGGCGCTGCACTACCTCGACGGCCTCACCCTCGACGAGACCGGCGCCGTGCTCGACCTCCCGCCCGGCACCGTCAAGTCCCGCCTGGCGTACGGCCTCGCCGCCCTGCGCCGCCTCCTGCGCGCGCCCGATCCGTAGGGGCGAGGCCTGCCTCGACCGGCGATGCCGGCCCACGCGCGGCAAGCGGCCTCCTGCGCCGGGGCCGCCTGTGTTCGGACTCGCATGCTCGCCCCTACGCAACACACCGCGTCGAGACCAGGATCGATCGCCGGGTCGGATTCGCAATGAACATCGACCGGAGAATCCGGCGGCCGGAGCCGGCGGATCAATCCTTGTACGGATCGATCTCGCCGGCGCCGGCCATCACCACGACCAGCGGGTGGAGGACGTGCTTCACCTCGATGGTGGGGCCCTGCGCGTCCAGCACCTTCGTCAGGCGCCGGTAGACCTGCGGCGCCTCGTCCAGGCCGCCGCCGCGCAGCACCACTCCCTTCTTCTGCAGCCACTCCTCCACCATGCGCGGGTCGATCTTCCCCCGCTTCTTCACCTCGCCGCGGCGGGTGCGCTTCCCCGCGGCCTCGGTGCGGCTCATCACCCGCCCCGCGCCATGCACCGTGGAGAAGAGCGCCTCGCGCTGCACCTGGGCCACCTCGCTGCCCTCCAGCGCGGCCGCGCCCTCCACGATCACCGCGTCGTCGCCCATCGAGCCGCCGACGAAGCCCTTCTGCCCGGGGAAGGCCGGCGTGGCGCCCTTGCGGACCACCACGTACTCCACCGGCTCGCCCTCGGGCGAGAGGTGCGTCTCCTTCCAGGCGAAGTTGTGGTGGTTGTGCACCAGCTCCAGCTCCGAACCGCCCATCAGCTCCACCACCTTGCGCGCCACCCACTCGCGCCCGGCGTAGGCGTAGCGCCCGGCCAGCTCCATCAGGTGCCAGTAGTCGTGCCCGATCGGCTGCTCCAGCTCGAGCAGCACCTCCTTCTCGCGGGCGCGCTGCCCCCAGCCGCCGCCCTGCGACAGCGACAGGAAGTCCGACGCCACGGTGTGCCCGAAGCCGCGGCTGCCGAAGTGCACCCCCACCCACACGGCGCCCGCCTCGTCGGCGAAGACGTCCACGTAGTGGTTGCCGCTCCCCACGGTGCCGAGCTGGCGGCGCGCCTTGTCGCGCAGCGTGTCGCGGTCGCCGCCGGTGTTGGGGATGGCGTACCACGCCGGGTCCTGGAAGAGCGGATCGTCCACCGGCGCGTCGTCGGCCAGGTTCCTCCGCCCCAGCCCGAACGACACCGTGGACGCGATCTCGTCGGCCAGCCGGATCAGCCGCCGGTCCTGCGTGAGCCGGTGCGGGTTGCGCCGCACCTCGTCCAGCGTGAGCCCCTTCGTCACGTCCTCGACCGACAGGTCCGTGCGGATCGCCGCGTTCCCGCAGGCGATGTCGAAGCCCACGCCCACCACCGACACCCGGCCCCGGTACGCCGCCACCCCGCCGATCGGCATCGTGAAGCCGACGTGCCCGTCCGCCATCAGCGCGGCGCGCTCGGCGCGGCTCGCCACGTCGTGGAGCTGCCGTAGCGTGTTCTCATCGTGCTGCCCGAAGATTCGCATCTCTCGTTATCCGTTGCGATACGGTACGACTGCCTCGATGTCGACCTCCACCTCTGGAGGATTCCATCGTAGCTTCCCGTTAGGGACGAACTGCCGTACGAATGCAAGCATTTCCCCTTCACGAAAATGCCTGATCACCTGCTCTGTAGTGCGAAAACCTACATCCCAAGCTACGTCTCCTACTCGGACGAACTCCCTGAGACTACGGATTGGGACCGCTCGTGCGATCTCATTCTTAATAGAGATATGGTCCTGCACCCACGTGCCGTGTACTGCGTTCGAATCTAGTCTGAAAAACACCTCATACTCATGTAGATGACTCAGCTTTATTGCGAGATCTCGCGTCTCATTGGGACCACCAAACAATTGGAACCACTTTAAACCAACGAGTTTCTTGCGCTTGTCGATCTCTATGCTAATCGCCTTGAATTCCGATACTTCTTCAATGCGCTGAAGTATGTCGTCCCGACTCTTCCGTATCGCCGCCAGATCTTCGGGTGTCATTGAGAAGATGTTCTTCGCATCGAGATACTTCGCGCTCTCGATGACCTTTTCAAATTCCTTATTTGACGCGGTGCCTGGAATAAACCGCTCCAGTTCCGCTACTCTGTTCCGAAGGTCCAACACGTAGTACTGACACGCGCGCCGGCTTACGTCGGCTTTCAGCATCCACTCCAAATTCCAGCTTGCCTCTATCAAGGCACGCGTTTGGATCCGCGCACTGTAGACCTGACCGGCTCGGAGCAGCAGTTCAGTCGCATCTAAAAGTGCGATTATTCGATGGAATAGCACTCCGACGGCTACAACCCGATCCGTCTCTCCCACTCCCATCCCATGAATTCTCACTTCCAAGTTTGTGGCATAATCGATTAGCTCTTTGAGTACATCCAGGCTCTGGCCGAAGTATCTCTGAACCTCCCGCGCCACTCCGAGACGGTCCAGCACTAGCGGATGTGCTCCCAGTGGAGCATCCGGGGGCGTCAGCGGATTCAGCGGGTTGGTCATTCTGCCTCCTGACTGAGTCGTGGTCCGCGTACGAAGTTGCAACCTTAATCCGCATTCCCAGCCGTCCACGGCGTCGTGGGCGTCCACATGCAATCTTTTTGCGACGGTATATTGACCTACGGGTTCCATTCGGATAAACTTAGGTTCCCGGGTCAGCCCACAGCGACCCGTCGCCAGAACCGGGCGGCGCGGCCGGCGGGATCCCGGGACGAGAGCACCCGGTGCACAGAGGCCTCCGCGCGGCCGCCCGCCTTCCCCGCGGCCGGCGCGACGCACCGGATGGGCCGTCCCCCGGCCGAGCCCCTCGTCCCGTTCCGCCGCCGCCCCGCCCGGGGCGCCTCACCCTTCGCCCGTTGCGGGCGACCCGGGGAATCACCCGGGGGGGAGGCGCCCCCCGCCTTCCTCCCGGCTATCGAAACCACGAGCTTCGAAAGCAAGGAGGAAACGATGGCACGCGTAATCCTCGACATCTTCTCCGGCCGTCCGAACCCCGTGTGGGAGCTGGACGACGACGAGGCGCAGAGCCTGCTCCGCGAGCTCGGCTCCGCCCGCGACCTGGTGGGCGGCCCCGAGTCCGGCAGCGGCAAGCTGGGCTTCCGCGGCCTGCTGCTGGAAGGGCTCAGCGGCGACGCCGTGCGCGGCCTGGGCGTCGCTCCGGGCCTGGTGCGCGTCTCGGGCGACGACCGGCGCGGCGCCGAGCTGGCCATCCGCCTGCTGGGCCGCCTGGGCACCCCGCACGGCGTGGCCGGGCCGGAGGAGGAGCTCCCGGAGGGGCTGGCGCCCCTGGAGGCGCTGGACCTGCCCGGGCTCATCCGCGAGAGCCTCGAAGCCGACGCGGACTCGGGCACGGCCACCCGCTCCACCAACGCCTCGACCGAGACGGCCACCGTCTCGGGCGACACCGCCACGACCGACGCCACGGGCGGGATCCAGGCGCTCAACCCGGCGCCGGTGCTCGGCACCGACGCCTCGTCGTACAGCACCCTCACCCAGGGGTCGTGCCAGATCGAGGTGGCGACGTTCAACCCCAACTTCTGGAACGCCTCGGGTGTCATCACCAACAACAACTGCTACAACTACGCGAGCAACCGGCGCACCGACACCTTCGCGCAGCCGGGGCGCGCGGCGGGGCAGCAGGCCACGCGCATGCGCTGCGCCGACGTGACCAACGGCGCCCTGGCCGACGGGGCCCAGCAGTCGCCCAACTGCGTGGCGGCGGGGCAGGAGCCGCGCTGGTACACGGCCATGGTGATCTGGCCCGGCGTGGACTACCACTGGTACCGCAAGTCGGCCGAGGGCTTCTGGGGGCACAAGCCCGGCCAGACGGCCGCGAAGAACACCGACAACAGCGGCGTGGTGATCACCAACCCGGAGACGGCGAACCGTGGCGGCTACCGCGACTTCTGCGGCTACTTCTTCATGCGCTCGGGCATGGGGATCCGGTAACCTCCCGCCCGCGCGGCGGCGCGCGCCTGCGCGGGCGCGCGCCGCCCCGCGGCTGCTGCTCGCC